>NZ_QRQB01000040.1:0-12060 GCF_003475785.1 Coprobacillus sp. AF33-1AC
AAACCTATATCTTTATGTAAAGGTATAGGTTTGTCAACAATCTGAAAGAAGAGTTACACTCTTCTTAATAAGCTTTTGCAAAATAAACAACTTTCTTGGCTGGTTTACCACAAATTGGACAAACATCACCAAATGGTTCTTCATCTTTAATACAACGTGATGTTGCTCCTGTATCTTCTTTAATCTTTAATTCACAAGCTTCATCACCACACCACATCATACGAATATAACCACCTTTATTTTCTAAGATGTCTTTAAATTCATCATAATCATGAGCAGTATGTGTATTAGCATCTCTAAAGGCTAATGCTTTGTTATACATTTGTTCATGGATTTCATCCATTAAATTCTTAATTGTTTGGGCTAAATTTTCATCCAAAGCATATTTTTCTTTTGTTCCATCAACACGTCTTGCTAGAACACATTGATTATTTTGAATATCTTTAGGACCAATTTCTAAACGTAATGGAATTCCTCGCATTTCTGCATCAGCAAACTTATATCCTGGTGTTTTATCACTGGCATCTACTTTAACACGAATACCCGCTGCTTTTAATTGTTGTTCAATTTCATATGCTTTATCTAGAACACCTTCTTTATGTTGCATAACCGGTACAATCATCACTTGAATTGGCGCAACACGTGGTGGTAATACTAAACCATTATTATCTCCATGCACCATGATAATAGCACCTAATAAACGTGTTGATGCTCCCCATGATGTTTGATAGACATATTCTAATTTATTTTCTTTATTTAAAAATTTGACATCAAATGCTTTAGCAAAACCTTGACCAAAGTAATGAGATGTTCCTGATTGTAAAGCTTTTCCATCATGCATTAATGCTTCGATAGTGTATGTTTCTTCAGCACCTGCAAATTTTTCTTTTTCAGTTTTACGTCCTGTAATCATTGGAATTGCTAATAATTCTTTACATGTTTCTTCATAAATACCTAACATTTGTAAAGTTTCTTTTCTTGCTTCTTCTTCAGTAGAATGAATTGTATGTCCTTCTTGCCATAAAAATTCAGCCCCACGTAAAAATGGTCTTGTTGTCTTTTCCCATCTTACTACTGAACACCATTGATTATATAATTTTGGTAAATCACGATATGAATTAACAATTTTTGCATAATGTTCACAAAATAAAGTTTCACTTGTAGGTCGAATAACAAGATTTTCTTCTAAATCATCTAATCCGCCTTTTGTTACAACAGCACATTCAGGTGCAAATCCTTCAACGTGATCTGCTTCTTTTTGTAATAATGATTGAGGAATCACAAGCGGCATATATACATTTTCATGTCCTGTCTCTTTAAATCTTCTATCCATATAGTTTTGAATTTGTTCCCACATTGCATAACTATATGGTCTATAAATAATAAATCCTTTAACACTACTATAATCCATTAATTCTGCTTTACGACATACATCTGTATACCATTGAGCAAAATCATCTTCCATAGCAGTAATTGCTTCATTTTTCTTATTATTTGCCATATTATTTCCTCCTAAAAATGTCTTTAATATTTTACTATAGAAAAGATAAAGAAACAAGATTATCTTATCGTAATCTTACTTTCTTTATCTTTACGCGTGACGATGATTCCATGATCTATACGATCTTGTAATTCACCTACGTGAGAAATGATACCTATCAATTTGTCATCTTGTTGAATATCAATCAAACAATTAATCGCTTGATCTAAAGATTGACTATCTAATGTACCAAATCCTTCATCAATAAATAATGTTTTTAATTCAATACCTCCGGCATAATTTTGTATCATTTGTGACAAACCTAAAGCTAAAGATAACGCTGCTTTAAATGATTCTCCTCCTGAAAGAGTTTTAACATCTCGACTCATTCCACTTTCTAAATCTAACACATCCAGTTCAAGTCCTTGTTGACTTCTACCTTTACTTGCATAATCTCTTCTTAAAAGTTGATAACGACCTTGTGATAAACGTTCCATGATTTTATTGGCATACATCAAGACATTTTCAAAATAAGCTGCTAAAACATAGCGTTCTAGTGAAACTCTAGATTGATTTTTCCCACTTGTTAATTCAGCTAAATCTAAGTATCTTTGATAGTCACGAGCCTCTTTTTCTATTTTTTCATCAATTCGATTGATTTCATCAACCCTACTTTTATTCATCATATAATTCATTTTATTATTTTCTAAAGTTTTTTGTTGGAGAAGACATTCTTCTTTTAATTGATTAACATACACTTTTTGGTTATTTAAGTCTACATATTGAATGTTGGAAACTTCTTTTGATAACTGGTCAACTTGTTTTTTTAAAGATAATAATTGAATTTGATATTGTTGATAGACCTCGTTATATTCTTCTTTTTTATCTACTTCATTGAGTAAAGATAAGAAGTGTTCTTCTAAACCAAAATGTTTTAAAGCTTCTAAATATTGTTCATGAATTATATTAAACTGACTTTCTGTATGATTTATTTGTTTAGTATGAAGCTGTATTTGTGAATCTATAGAAACACTTAGTTCTTTTAATTGATGATATTGCATCTCTGTTTGCTTTATTTTTTTATTCAATGATTGTAATTGTTGCCTTATTCCTTGAAGATCTTCTTGTAGTTGATTTAAAGATAAAGAAGCATATTGTTTATCAAGTCTTCCTTCAATATAATTAACTTGTTTTTCTAATTCTTGAATATTTTGATTTAAATGCTCTAGTGTCTGCAATATACCTTTTAAATCATCTTCACTTTTATTGACACTTATCTTTAATTTTTGAATGTACTTTAATTGATTATCCATTTCTTGATAAGCTTGTTTCATTCCCTTTTCTTCTTGTAACAATATACTTAATTCTTTAATAAAAGTTTCTTTACTTAATTCTTCTTGAATTTGTAATTCTTGGCACATTCTTCCAAGTTGTTTTTGTGTTGTTTCAATCAGTTGTTTTTTTAATAAAAGTTGACGATAACATTCATTATATTGTTCTGTTAACTGTTCAACAAGTTGCGTTTGTTTATCTAATTGTTCATTTGTTATGAAATGATCATCAATTTTGGCTAAGTGCGGATGATGCAAAGATCCACAAACCGGGCAAGGTTGATTGTCATTTAAATCTTTAGCTAGAATACCTGCTTGATGATAACGATAATATTGATTATCTAATTCTAATTTATGTTTTTGGTTATTTAAATCTTTTTCTAAAGATAAATATTGTTCCTCAATATCACTTTTTTGATCATATTCTTGATTTAAATGATCATATTCATCTGATAGACGATGTAGTTTAATCTTTTTATCATGTATCGTTTGATAAGATTCTTGTAGGTTTTTCAATTCTAATTTTAAACGTTCTTCACTTTGAATTGTTTCATAATCTTTATCTAATCTTTTTTCTATCTTTTCTTGTTTAGAAATAAAATCTTGTTTATTTGTATTTAATTCTTTTAATCGTTGAAGATAACTTTCTTTTTGTTTGAAATCTACTTGGTATTGGTTTAATTGCGTGATTTTTTCAAGTAAGTGATTTTCCTGTTGTTGTAATTGTAACTTAAGTTGTTCTTGTTGTGGTAATTGTTGATACAGCAAATCAATATCACGAAATTCTTTATGCTTTTGTTTTTGCTTAGAAATAAGTTTTTCTAATTCTTCTTTAGAATGAAGGTATTGATTTTTTAATTGTTGTTGTTGATGATAAATAACTTGAATTTCTTGTACTTGATTAAGTTGATCAACCTTCTCTTTTAATTGATGATAAGTTTTTTCTTGCTTTTTTAATTCTAAGTATTTTTCTTTAGTTTTTTGGTATTGTTCAATCCTTTGATTATTTAATGTTTGTACTTGTAAAAGTTGCGACTGCTTTTGATAATTTTCATTTTTTTCATCATATTTTTTTTCTTCCACTATACATAATTGATGTAAATGATCAAGATAAGCCTTGTAATCCTCATTTTGACATTCCATTTCTTTTTTTAGTTCATCTTTTCTTTGAAACAACTGATTATATTTAACTTGATAATCTTTTACTTTTTGTTTTAGCTTTTCTTCCAATTCCTGATAGATTTCAGTGTGAAATAAATCTCGTAATACTTTTTCACGGTCATCACTTGAAGAAAAAATAAGTTTTGTAAATTCACCTTGAGCAATCATCACAATTTGTTTGAATTGTTTATCATCAACACCCAATAATTGAATGATTTTATTATTGACTTCTTTGGTCCCTTCAATCATTTTTCCATCAGGTAATGTAAGCAATGCTTTAGGTTGTTTAGGCGTCTTTTTCCCAGGAACAAAATATTTGGGAGAGCGTTTTATGACATAACTTTGTTGATGTAATAAAAATTCAAGTTCTACATAGGTTAAAGCATCGGGACTGGCATGATCACAACGAAAAGAATCTTTCTCTCTTACACCACCACTACTTTGACCGTACAAAGCAAATGTAATAGCATCAAAAATCATGGTTTTCCCACTTCCTGTAGGCCCAGTAATCAAAAATAAACCATCTTGGTCAAATGAAGAAAAATCCATTTGAGTACAATTAGCATAAGGTCCAAATGCAGATATCGTCAATAACTTAGGTATCACTTTGTGTTTCCTCCTCAATTAAGTCTTTCACTAAATTAACGGTTTGTAAATCCATTGCTTCTCCCTTCATTTTTAAATAAAACTCTTCCAATATTTCTAACGGTCCTTTTTGTTCAAATCCTTGATTTGCTTTTGTTTGATTACTTGATGAATGTTGGTTTAAATAAGGATATGTTAACTGTAAAATATGATGATATACATTTTTTAATCTTTCATTAGCGTGAGGAATTAATGATGTATCTGATAAATCTACTGAAACATAATCTTGATTATTAATCTCATTTTCTAATAAATCTTTAAAATATCCTTTCACCTTAATCAAATCTATTTGTGGCTTTAAAGGAATCATCTTACATTGTACCTTTTTATCTTCAATTTCTACTTCTAGCATTCCCTTCTTTTGATTTACTTCATCAAAAGAATATTTCATTAAGCTTCCAGCATACCTTACATAATCATATTTGATTTTTTGGCAGGCATGTAAATGTCCTAATGCCACATAGTCAAACTGACTTACTGACTCTACATCAATGATTTCACTTCCCCCAACACTTAAAATAACCTCACTATCACTTTTAATTACCTCTTTATTTCCGGCAATAAACTGATGCGTAACAAGTACATTAGTTTTTGTATAATCAATATCTTGCTTACTTAGGTAGTATTCAAATGCCTCTTGATAACTTACAAAAGACTCATGCTGGTATAAATAAGCAATATAAGTAGGTTTAAAATAAGGAACAAGATAAAAATTGACATCATCAATAACGATTGGTTTGATCTTTTTTTCAGGAAAAGCAACAATATATAACCCTTGTTTTTCTAATAATTTACTTACAAAATTCAATCGTTCATTACTATCATGATTACCTGAAATCATGAGTACTTTTTTGTGATGCTTATTTATTAAACTGTTTAAAAACCAATCAAGTGTTTCAATACTTTCATTACTTGAAATAGCACGATCATAAATATCACCAGCAATAACTAAAACATCAATTTCATGAGTAACTAAATAATCAATGACTTGCTTTAATAAATCAATTTGTAATGGTAATAAATTTTTTTGATAAATAATTTTTCCTAAATGTATATCTGAAATGTGAATAAATTTCATACTTCCTCCAATTGAATAAGATAAACTTCCTTATGTGTTTCCTCTTTAGTAAAATATTTTTTTAATTGTTTGGGAATACTAACTGTTTCTATATACCGTGCTGGTAAATGTTGAATAATATGATGACTTGCCCTATTTTCCGGTGAACAAGTAATAATAAGCTGTTTCATATTCAATTCTTTAGCTTTTTCAAAGATTAAAAAACAAGCCTGTAAACTATAATGATGTCCTTGATAAGGTTTTTCAATAGTATAGCCAATATGACCATCATAATATCTTTCTTGCAATGTTCCCTCTCTTAAAACGATAGTTCCTACACATTGACTACCAACTAAAATATGATAAATATAATAAGGTTTCCATCCCTTTGGTAAACCTGTATGTACATATTCTACTAATTCTAATTTCATAATATCACCTGATTTTTATTATAACATAAAAGTAGGATAACAATGTTATCCTACTTTAGAAATAATAAGATTGACAATCATCTCTAATGATTGGTCATTAATAATATGAATATCACAAGCATTCATATATAATTGTCTTCTTTCTTTATCTAATTGATAAAGTTTTTCCGGACCATCTTTTAATAATGGTCGAGATTGAGTATCTATATCTGTTAAAATATTTTGAATTGGACGATCCAAATAAATAATTATTCCATTTTTCTTGAGTGCATCTATATTTTCTTGACGTTTAATGACACCCCCACCAGTAGAAATAATAACACCTTCTTTTTTAGATAATTCTAAACATGCTTCTTGTTCTAAATCTCTAAAATGATCTTCTGATATAGACATCATATCACTAATACTGCATCCATGTTTTTCAATCAAATATTGATCAATATCAATAACTTCTCGTTTTAATTTTTCACCTAACAATTGAGATATTGTGGTTTTGCCACAACCCATCATTCCTATTAATACTATATTTTTCATTTTGCTTGTTGATAATTTCCTAATACTCTCATTGTTAGACAATGCGTTTTCATTTCTTGAAGCATCATTTTTACATTTTGATCATGAATACTTCCTTCTAAATCAATGTAGAAATAATATTGCCAATTTTTATCCACGATAGGTCTTGATTCAATTCTTGATAGGTTGATTTGATGATCCTTAACTGCTTTTAATACACTATAAAGAGCTCCTACTTTATGTTGTAAAGTAAAAACTATACTACAAACATTAGCATGAGGACTATCTTCTAAATGACGTCCAATAACAATAAAACGAGTATGATTCATTGAAGAATTATGAATATCTTCTTGAATCACATCTAAGTTATAAAGTTGAGCTGCCTGTAAAGAAGCAATAGCTCCCTTTGTTTTATCTTGAAGCTGACTAATATATTTAGCACTGGCAGCTGTATTTGTATAATTCTTTTGAATTATTTGAGGATGCTTAGCTAAAAAGTGAGAACATTGATGTAATCCTTGAGGATGTGAGTAAACTTCTTTTAAATCTTCAAGTTGGGCACCTTTGATTCCCAATAAATGTTGACTAATTGATAAATTGTATTCTCCTACAATATACAAATTATAATTTCTTACTAAATCGTAATTATCATTAATAGCTCCAGTTGAAGAGTTTTCTAATGGAACAATACCATAATCAATTTCATGATTAACAATGGCTTTATAAACATCTTCAAAAAGGGGGTAATTTTTATTATCAACTTCACCAAAATATTGAAGCATAGCTTGATGACCAAAAGCACCTGGTACACCCTGATATCCTACTACAATATTTTCATTTTTATGAGGTAAAGGATGATATAAATCCTGAGTAGGAATAAATTCAGCTTGGTATGATTTACTAATATCCATCACATCTTGAATAAAAGCAGCCCCATAAGTCTTTAATTCTTCACTTTCCATTCTTTGAACATTTTTTTCGATGACTGCCTTTTCTCTTTCGGGTTGAAATATTTCCATATCATGGGCTAATTTATACTCAATAACATTTTTTGATACTTTCATTCTTTGTTCAAACAATTTCATAATTTGTGTGTCAATAGCGTCAATCTCTTGACGACATGTATTTAAATCTTTCATTATCTAATAAAATCTAACATACATAAAGCAGCCATAGCTTCAACTACGACAACTGCACGTTGTACAATGCATGGATCATGACGACCATGTACTTCAATTGTTGTATTTTCTTTTGTTTGAACATTAATTGTATCTTGTTTTTGAGCAATGGATGGGGTTGGTTTAATAGCAACAGTAAAAGTAATCGGCATACCATTCGTAATTCCACCAGTAATACCACCATTATGATTAGATTTTGTTTTTACATTTCCTTTTTCATCATAGTAATAACAATCATTAGCTTGTAAACCATCTAATTCACTAATATGTTCATCTCCAAAACTAACTCCTTTTACCGCAGGAATAGAGAATAATAATTGAGATAAATGACTTTCAACTGAATCAAAGAAAGGTTGTCCAATTCCTGCAGGCATACCTACAATAGCACATTCAATCTTTCCACCTACAGAATTTTGATTTAATCTTGCCTCTTCAATGATCTTTTCCATTTCTTTAAATACTTCTTGATTTAAAGTAGGATATGTTTGTTGGCTTAATAAATCTAAAGTTTCTGTAGTTATAGGGTGTTGAAACGAATCATCATGAATATCTTTAATAGCTAAAATATGGGCACCTACATTAATTCCTTTTTGTTTTAAAATTTGTTTTGCAATGGCCCCTGCAAAAACAATTGGCGCTGTAAGTCTTCCTGAAAAATGTCCGCCCCCTCTTACATCATTAAATCCATGATATTTTACATAAGCAGGATAGTCACTATGTCCAGGACGCATATGAGATTTTAATAGTGAGTAGTCTTTTGAATGTTGATCACTATTATAAATTAATCCTGTTAGTGGTGCACCCGTTGTGATACCATCTTGAACACCACTAATAATATCAACTTCATCGGCTTCTTTTCTCGCTGTAGACATTTTATTAAGTCCTGGAGCACGTCGTTTCATATCTTTTTTGATTTCATCGTAGTCTAATTGGATTCCACTAGGAAGGTTACCAATAGTAATACCAATTGCTTTACCATGTGATTCTCCAAATAAAGTAAGTTCTATATTGTTTCTATATGTCGCTGGCATCTATTTTCCCTCCTAACGCTGCAAAATCTTCCCAAAAACTTGGATATGATTTTTTTACACATTCTTTATTATCTATGACCATAGGTTCTTTACAAACAGTTGATGCGATAGCTAACATCATCGCCATACGATGATCATCATGCGATGAAACTGCACCCCCTGTTAAATAATCAACACCTTCGATTTCCATTGAACTTTCATGTTCAATCACTTTAGCACCTAGTTTATTAAGTTCTAATACTGTAGCGGATAAACGATCACATTCTTTAATACGTAAGCGTGATGCATTAATAACTTCACTATGACCTTTTGATAGTGCTAAAGCTAATGTCACAACCGGAATCACATCAGGACATTGACTTGCATCAACTACAGTATGTTGCAAGCCATGACTTACAACTTGAATACCACCATTTTTCTTTTCTAAAGTACAGTTCATAGCTTGTAAAAAATCTATTGTTGCTTTATCTCCTTGTAATGAATTTAAATTTAAATCCATTAAAGTCACATCATTATTTAAAGCTCCTGCAACTAAATAAAATGCAGCCTGTGAAAAATCAGCTTCCACACGATAATCTCTTGCTTGATATTCTTGTCTTCCTCGTACAATAAACTGCTTATAATTGTGATTAATAATTTCTATTCCATATAATTTTAAAACATCTAATGTTAAATCAATATATCCTTTGCTTTCTAAAGGTGTCGTTATTTCAATAATAGAATCACTAGAAAGTAAAGGTAAAGCAAAAAGCAATCCAGTAATAAACTGTGAAGAAATATGTCCGGGGATACGATATAAATCAGGTTTTAATGTTCCTACAATATTTAAATCTAAAACATTTTCTCGATATAAATATCCTATATTTTGTCTTTCAAATATTTCATAGAAAGTATCTAGTGGTCTTTTACCTAAATTCCCTCTACCGATAAAACGTACCTTATTTTCTTTAGCAATAGAAATAGGCACCATAAAACGTAATGTTGATCCTGATTCTTCACAATCTATTTCTACACCAGGCATAGTATTATTTTTAGAAAATGTACTTTTACCATCAATGATTAAATAATCATCATATTGTTCGATTCTCGTACCTAATGCTTCCATTGCTTTAATAGTGGCCTTAATATCTTGGGAATATTCAATATTATCAATACGTGATTGACCATTTGATAAACTTGCAGCAATAATCGCACGATGAGCTAAAGATTTTGATGGCGGAACAGAAACTTGTCCTTTTAATTTTGTAGGATTTAATTTTATTTGACTCATTTTATACCCTTTCTTTTTTTAATAAAAATTCTTGATTTGTTTTATAAACAAAACTATGCCCTATTTCTTTTAATAATACAAGTGATAAAGAATTATTTATGTTTTTCTTATCTAAAGCAATAGCTTTCATTAAATCTTGAGTTACTACGTTGCATTGATAAGGAAGATGATATTTTTCTAGAATTTCTTTAATTTGATCACTCGTATGACTTTGTGTCATACCTTGTGTTTCACTTAACTTTGTAATTTGATACATTCCCATAGCCACAGCTTCACCATGAGAATATTTTTTATAATGATAATATTGTTCTATAGCATGACCATAAGTATGACCAAAGTTTAATAATAAACGATCACCAAAATCAAATTGATCTTTTTCTACAACATCTCTTTTAATATCAACACATGTATAAATAATATCATCAATTGATTCATAAAGTTCATCAAAGCCATGATATTGATTCAATTTATCAAATAAGTTTTTATCTTTAATACATCCATATTTAATGACTTCACCCATTCCATCATTAATAAAATGTGGCGATAAAGTTTTTAAAGTAGTAGGATCAATTAAAACCATTGATGGATGATAAAATGCCCCAACTAAGTTTTTACCATCTGGTAAATCAACAGCTACCTTTCCTCCTACAGAACTATCAACTTGTGCTAAAAGTGAAGTTGGAATTTGTACAAGCTGTACCCCTCTTAAATAACTGCTTGCTACAAAGCCAGCCATATCACCAATAACACCACCACCTAAAGCAATAATTAAATCAGTACGAGTTAATTTAAAATCTAAACAAGCTTTATATAACATAGGAAGCATATCAAATCGTTTTGATTGTTCTCCGTGTTCTACCACAACATGTCCTACTGTATAATCAGATGCTAGATTGTTTGTGAGTGCTTCACCATATAAAGGATAAACCTGATCATCAGAAATGATCATTATTTTCTTTCCTTTAAATACTGTTTTAATTTTTTCATTTGCTTTTTTTAAAATGTTTTTTTCAATATAAATAGGATAACTATGTTCCTTTAAATTAACGATCATTTCCATTTTCATCACCCTAAATTTCTTTATTAACAGCTTTTGCGATTGGTTTTAATTCTTCCATTAATTGAGCAAATTTCGCTGGTTTTAATGATTGTGGTCCATCACATAATGCTTTCTCTGGATTATTATGCACTTCGATCATTAATCCATCACATCCTGCTACGACTGCTGCCTTTGCCATCGGATTGACTAACCACCATTTTCCTCCTGCATGGCTTGGATCGATAATGATTGGCAAGTGTGTTAATTCTTTAATTACTGGGATTGCTTGTAAATCTAATGTATTTCTTGTATATGATTCAAATGTTCTGACTCCTCTTTCACATAAGATGACATTTGGGTTCCCACTAGCCATGATATATTCTGCTGACATGATCCATTCTTGATATGTTGCACTTAATCCTCTTTTTAATAAGATTGGTTTCTTTGTTGCTTTCCCTACCTTCTTTAATAGATCGAAGTTTTGCATATTTCTTGCTCCTATTTGGATCAAGTCTACTTTTTCAATAAATTCATCTAAATGTTCTGCATCCATTAATTCTGATACGATTGGTAATCCTGTTGCTTCTCTGGCTGCTACTAAAATATCTAACCCTTCTGATCCCATTCCTTGGAATGCGTATGGTGATGTTCTTGGTTTGAATGCTCCCCCTCTTAATAGATTAGCTCCTGCTGCTTTGGCTGCCTTAGCAATTTCAATCACTTGTTCTTTTGATTCTACTGAACATGGTCCTGCAATCACGGCTAGGTTTCCACCACCGATTTTTACTCCTCTTACATCAATGATTGAATCATCTGGATGGAATGCTCTGTTAGCTAATTTATATGGTTCTGATACATGCATTACTTTTTCTACTGCTGGATCTACTTCGATTTGTTCTGGATCTACTTTTGTTGTATCACCAA
>NZ_QRQB01000041.1:0-11065 GCF_003475785.1 Coprobacillus sp. AF33-1AC
AGTGCTACGGTGCAACAATAGCGAACTGCCAGTTCTTTTTTTTTATATTTATTTAAAGGGAGATTAAATTATGCCAGTTGGTGTTATTGTAAATGTTATTGCGGTATTTATTGGAACAATTATAGGGGGAACTATTAAGCATATTTTACCTAAGCATTTGATGGATGAATTGCCAAAGGTATTTGGAATTTGTTCTTTTACCATTGGGTTAATGTCGGTTATTTCTGTAAAGACTTTGCCGATGGTTATTATGGCTGTTATTATTGGTTTTTCAATTGGAGAATTGACTCATATTAATGAACATGTCTCTCATTTATTTTCTATGGCTTTAAAAAAACTTCCTTTTCATATAGAGGGCAATCATGATGAATATATGGAAGTTTATTTACTTGTTGTTCTTATGTTCTCTATGAGCGGTACAGGTATATTTGGAGCGTTAAGCGAAGGAATGAGTGGGGATTCTTTTGTCTTAATCTCTAAATCAGTTTTAGACTTTTTTACTGCTATTTTGTTTGGTGCAGCACTAGGGTATGCTCAGCTACTTATATGTGTACCACAATTTATTATTTTAATTTTGTGTTTTTTATTAGCACAGTTTATTATTCCTTTTACTACTCCTACAATGATTGCTGATTTTAAGGCGTGTGGTGGTATTATTACAATGATTACAGGTTTAACTGTAGCAAAAATATTTAAAATTAAAGCCATTAACTTAATACCTGCTTTAGTTCTTGTTATGCCTTTTGTTGCTTTATATCAATTCATTGTTTAATCTCATTGTTTTATGAGGTAAGATAGTTTCATAATTGGAGGTAAAATTGTGGATAATTTAATTTTTAGCTTGAATGCAACGCTACCTGTTTTCTTATTGATGTTGCTAGGTATATTTTTTAAAAAGATCGGTATTATAGACGATGTCTTAGCATCAAAAATGAATAAGTTTGTTTTTTTGATTCCATTACCAGTACTTTTATTTCATGATTTAGCTACTGTAGATTTTAATGAAGTATGGGATTTAAAGTTTGTTATTTTTTGTTTCATTGTTACCTTTATTTGTATTGTGATTTCGGCACTGCTTTCTTTATTTTTAAAAGAAAGAGGATTAAGAGGAGAATTTATTCAAGCTACTTATCGCAGTAGTGCAGCACTTTTAGGTATTGCTTTGATTCAAAATATATATGGTAATGCAAAAATGGCACCAATTATGATTATCGGTAGCGTGCCATTATATAATGTAATGGCCGTGGTTGTTTTATCATTTTTTAAACCCGGTCAACATCAATTTGATGGTCAGGTTTTAAAATCAACGCTAATAGGAATATTGAAAAATCCTATCATAATAGGGATTGTTTGTGGACTAATTTGGTCTTTATTAAAATTGCCTATGCCTACGATTCTAGATAAAACGGTAAGTAGTGTAGGGGCAATAGCGACACCAATGGGATTGATGGCAATGGGTGCTTCTTTTGATTTTAAAAAGGCTTTAAATAAAGTAACACCTGCACTTGTTGCTACATTTTTTAAACTATTTGGTTTTTGCTTGTTGTTTTTACCGGTTGCTGTAAAATTAGGATTTACTCATGAAAAGTTGATCGCTATTGTAATTATGTTAGGTTCGGCAACAACTGTAAGTAGTTTTGTCATGGCAAAAAATATGGGACATGAAGGGGTGTTAACTTCGAGTGTTGTCATGCTTACAACATTATTAAGTGGTTTTTCTATAACGATGTGGATTTATATTTTAAAATCATTTAATTTATTATAAAAGGAGTTTACTATGGATAAAGTTGAATTAATACAATCATTGAATATAAAAAAAGGACATGTTTATTTACAAAATCAATTACCAGCGCAAATCAGTAACGCTATTTATCAATATGGTAGTAGTGAAGATTATCATGTTATATTATATGTTGATTTGTCTACAGGTTTAGATGGTAGTAAAGGTTTAATTTTTACTGAAAACAACTTATATTTTCAATTAACAAAAAAAGGTCAAATTAATTATCAAAATATCCAAAGTATTACTTTAAAGAAAAATAAAAAGCAACTTTTTGTTAAAATCCAAACGAAAGATGAACACTACACTTTTAGTGATACTATTTTCGATATAGAACAACTTTGCACTGTTTTATCTAAGCTGACAACTTTAGAAGTATCTTATGATTTATCACTTCATGAAAAAGTCTTATATGATATATCAATTATCTTAAGTGATATAGAAAACAATGAATATGAAGATTTAGAATTAGATGAAATAGAATTAAATCAATTAGATACTTTAAAAGGTGATATGCAGGGAATCTATGAACTGGATGATCAGGCTTATATATTAGAAATTGAATTATTATTGTCAAGAGCTTTAGAATTTTTTGATCAATTAGGATTAGATAGTGATGAAATAGATGAATTAGTATCTATTCGTGAACAATTCAATCAAAAACAAAATCAAGCATTTGAACAAGCTAAATCAATGGCTTCAAACATGGGAGTAGATATGGATTTATTAAAAAATAAATCACCGGAAGAACTCAATCAGATGGTTGATGACTTATGTGATAAATTTCATATCTCACGTAATCAAGTGGAAACATTAGCTAAAAAATTTATGAAACACTAAAGAAATGAATATTCATTTCTTTTTTTTGTATAATAAAATATATAATATTTTTTAGCATTCATCTTGACAGAGTGCTAGAAAGAGTTATAATACTGTTAGCACATAGATAAAGAGAGTGCTAAAGGAGTGAATACGATGATAAAACCATTGCATAAATTTGTACTATTACAAAAAGAAGAAGTTGAAAATAAAACAACAAGTGGCATTATACTTACCACTGAAAAGAAAGATGTTCCAAGTGTTGCTTTAGTTAAAGCAGTAGGTGAAGAATGTGAAAGTGGATTAAAAGAAAATGATCGCGTTGTTTATAAAGAATATTCAGGTACAAATGTAACCATTGATGATGAAAAATATATCATTATTGATGAAAAAGATATTATGGCAAAGTTTGAATAAGGAGGCGCATATTTATGAGTAAAGAAGTAAGATTTTCAAATGATGCACGTAAATCAATGTTAAAGGGTGTAAATACTCTTGCAGATGCAGTAAGTGTTACATTAGGACCTAAAGGTCGTAATGTTGTCTTAGATAAAGGTTTTGGATCACCATTAATTACAAATGATGGTGTAAGTATTGCTAAAGAAATTGAATTAGAAGATAAATTTGAAAATATGGGTGCTAAATTAGTTTATGAAGTAGCCAATAATACAAATGATGTAGCTGGAGATGGGACAACAACAGCCACAATCTTAGCACGTCAAATGATTGTTAATGGATTAAAAGCTGTTGATAAAGGAGCTAATCCAGTATTGATGCGAGAAGGAATTGAAAAAGCGAGTAAAGAAGTAGCAAAATCAGTATTAAATCATTCTCGTAAAATTGAAACAAGCAATGATATTGCTTCTGTTGCGACAATATCTGCTGGAAACGAAGAAATTGGACAACTCATTGCACAAGCAATGGAAAAAGTTGGTCGTGATGGTGTCATTAATGTAGATAAATCAAATAGCTTTGATGATGAATTAGAAGTCAGTGAAGGTATGCAATATGATAAAGGCTATGTTTCACCATATATGGTCAGTGATCGTGATAAAATGCAAGTTGAAATGGATAGTCCATTAGTATTAGTTACAAATCATAAAATCACAAACTTACAAGAAATTCTACCTGTACTAGAACAAGTCGTTCAAGCCAATAAGCCTTTATTACTTATTGCTGAAGATTATGAAAATGAAGTTATTTCAACACTTGTTTTAAATAAATTACGTGGTACTTTCAATGTTGTAGCCACTAAGGCACCAGGATTTGGTGATAATCAAAAAGAAATGTTACAAGATATTGCAGCACTTACAAATGCTAAATTCATTAATAAGGATTTACAAATGAATTTAAAAGATGTCACAATGGATGATTTAGGAACAATTAAAAAGATTATTGTAACAAAAGATAATACTACAATGATTTCTTCTAGTGAACAAAGTGAAGCATTAAAAGTAAGAATTAATGATATTAAAGCTCAACTTGAAAATATTCAATCTGATTATGATAAAAAACAATTACAAGAACGTTTAGGTAAATTATCTAATGGTGTAGCAACAATTAAAGTTGGAGCAACAACAGAAAGTGAATTAAACGAAAAGAAATTAAGAATTGAAGATGCTTTAAATGCAACAAAAGCTGCTGTTGAAGAAGGAATTGTTATTGGTGGTGGTGCTGCTTTAGTTGAAGCTTATAAAGAAGTAAAACCAGTATTAAAATCAAATCATGTTGATGTACAAAAAGGTATTAATATTGTAATGGATTCGTTATTTGCACCAATTAGCCAAATAGCAGAAAATGCTGGATATAATGCAGAAGATATTGTTGAAGGTCAAAAGAAGGCTAATAAAAACATGGGATTTGATGCTAAAAATGGTGAATGGGTCGATATGTTTGAAAAAGGTATCATTGATCCAACTAAAGTAACCAGAAGTGCATTATTAAATGCAAGTAGTATTGCTTCATTATTTATTACAACAGAAGCTGGAATTGCGGAAGCAAAATCAGATGATGCCCCAGCCGCTCCTGCAATGCCTCAAATGTATTAATAAAGAAAATCAATAAGGAGATTATATTCCTTATTGATTTTTTATTTTATATAAAAACGGAGTAAATCAATTACAGATACAATGCCTATAAAGCGTTGATTATCTAAAACAATAATATCATCATAAATAAGATGTGAAGGTCTGTTTAATGCTAATTGACAGACATTTTTTATTGAAAAATGTGAAAAAACAGTTAAACAGTCTTGATTAACAATATCATCAATATGAGCTAATTCATGATAAATACAACCAAATTCATTAAATAAATATTCTTTTTTAATGATACCTAAAAAATGATGATGATCATCAAGAATATAAATTTTAGACGTCATATCTTGATTAAATAAATCATATGCTTTTTTTATTGAATCACTGATTTTTAAAGTATATGTACTTTTACATAATGATTCTATGGAATCATTATGTAGAAAGGAAGCATGATCATGGGGGTATAGTTGTTTGATTTTTGCTTTTTTAGTACTTTCTATATCACAAAAGGTGTCACTTGGTTTTTGCAAATAGTATCCTTGACCATATTCTACCCCTAGTTTAATAAGATAAGTGAGTTCTTCCTCTGTTTCAATTCCTTCAGCAATCAATAAATAATTCATTTCTTTACAATAATGAACCATAGCTTCTACCATAGTTGATTTATCTATGTTTTGATGAATATTATGAATGAGTTCACGGTCTATCTTGATATATTCAGGTTTAACTTGACTAATTCTATTTAAATTAGAATAACCAGCACCGGCATCATCAATGGCTATTTTAAAACCTTGATTACGATAATGTTTAACGGCTTTATTAAATAATTCCATATTTTGAATAGATGTCTTTTCAGATAATTCAAAGACAATACGGTGACTATCTAAATGATATTTATTTAAATATTCTTTAGTAAATCCTTGGACAAATTCTTGATCAAGTAAGATATTAGCATCAACATTGATAAAGAGTTGTAAATTTGATGGTAGCTTTTGGCTTGCTTTTAAAGCTTTTTTACGACACAATGAATCCAAATTCCAAGCTTGATTCATTTGGTTAGCCATATTAAATAATTCTTCTATTGTTAAAGAACATGGTTTTAATGTAATTCTGCTTAATGCCTCATAAGAAATGATTTCACCTGTTTGTAAAGATACAATGGGTTGAAAAACACTTTTAATTTGTTTGTCATTAATGATTTTAAAAAAATCATGGGTATTTTGTTTTGTTAATTTCATATATTGTCCTCTTTTCACGTTGGAACTATACAAAAAAAGACTATTAATAACTATCAATAGTCTCTATATTTTATCTAAAGTTAATGAAAAGATTCTTTAATATCTTCTATGATTTTCATTAAAGATAAACTGTCTTGATGGGACCATTCTTGAATATCATCATCTTTATTCATGATACCATCATTTGCTTTTTTTATTTCATCATACATATCATCAAAGAGTAAATCTTGATGATAATGATAACTTTGACCATCATTTAAATAAACCGTATATTCGATAGGACGATTATACATAGGAATCTCTATTCTTCCAAGAGTCCCATAAATATAACCCATACGTTCTTTATTTTCATCAATAGCTCCTTCAACAATTCCTTTAGCATTACCATAATCTAATTCACTATAAAAATAATGATCAATACCTTCTTTAATACGATAATGACTTTGAATACTTTGATACTTGTCGCCTAGAAAATCCATAACAAAAGAAATGGGATAAGGTCCTACATCATATAAAGCGCCACCTTGAATAGGATCTAATAAATACCATCCAGGTCTTTTATTATCTAAAACATCATTACAAAAAGAAGCTTGTACCTTAATAACTTGACCAATTGTGCCTTTATTCACTTCATCTTTAATCTGCTGATTAAAAGCAATGAATCTCGTTTTTAAAGCTTCCATAAAAAATACCTGATTTTGATGAGCTAATGCAATCAGTTCCTTAGTATCTTGATAGCTCAAAGTAGAAGGTTTTTCTACTAAGACATGTTTATGACAAAGAAGAGCCATTTTTGCATAATGATAGTGCATACCATGAGGTAAAGCAATATAAATGGCATCGACGTCACTACGAATTAAAGTTTCATAATCATCATATACTTTTACATGATGAAGAACCGCTTTAAATTTATTTTGTTTTTCTTGATTATGGCTGGCAATGGCTTCAATACAAGCACGATCAGCATATTGAATACTTTGAACAAAACGCCAAGCAATATTGCCTAGACCAATAATTCCCCATTTAATCATTAAATCACCTCATGTTCATCATATCATAACCCTATTTATTATGGTAGAATAAATACAAGGTGGTGATTTTATGTATAGTGATTATCATGTTCATACAGCTTTTTCTAATGATTGTAACTATCCAATGGAAGATGTTATCAAAGATGCCATAACGAAGGGAATCAAAGAAATATGCATTACAGAGCATGTAGATTATCTAACAAACGATTTAAAATACGTTGTTGATTATAATGCTTATATAAAAGAATTTAATCGTTTAAAAGATTTATATCATGATCAAATAAAAATGAAACTAGGCGTAGAATTTGGCATGCAAACCCATACAATTCAAGACTTTCAAAAAGATTTTAACCAATATCCTTTTGACTTTGTTATTCTATCTTGTCATCAAATTCAAGATCTTGAGTTTTGGAGTCAAGAGTTTCAAAAAGGAAAAACACAACAACTTTACAATCATGACTATTATCAAGAAATTAATGATGTCATTAATCAATATCATGATTATAGTGTTTTAGGACATTTAGACATGATTAAACGTTATGACTTACAAGGTGCCATGGATGATCATCAAAATGAAGAAATAATTAAAAAGATTTTAAAGAAAGTGATTGATGATGGTAAAGGTATTGAAATCAATACTTCTTATATTCGTTATCACTTAAAAGATACTACCCCAAGTCATCAAATCTTAAAATGGTATTATGAACTAGGAGGTAAAATATTAACATTTGGTTCTGATAGTCATGAAAAAGATCATTTAGGCTTTTATATTGAACAAGCAAAAAAGGAGGCAAAAGAAATAGGTTTTCAATATTACTGTACCTTTGATAAAATGAAACCTATTTTTCATCAATTATAATGAAATTAGTTATACCTGATCTATCACAAATAGATATCATTCATCATATAGAACAAACTTGTTTTCCTCAAGCAGAAGCAGCATCAAAGGCTTCACTGACAAAACGAATATTAACTTATCCACAAGGATATCGCTTATGCATTAAAGATGATCAAGTTATTGGTTATATTGGAGGTTTAAAAACAAATCAAACAGTCATTGATGATAAGATGTATGAAGATACATCTTATCATCATGATCAAGGATTATATCAAATGATATTTTCTGTATGTATCCTACCTGATTATCAAGGGAAAGGATATGCTAGAAAAATGTTAATGAATTATATTGAAGAAATGAAAAAAGAAGATTTAAAGGGAATCATATTAACATGTAAAGATCATTTAAGACCTTTTTATGAAAGCTGTGGTTTTACATGGATGCAAATATCTAAATCAACCCATGGACAAGCCAAATGGAATGATATGATTTTAAAATGGAGGTAAAAAATGAAATTATTAGCGAGTGATTTTGATGGAACACTTATTCACCATCAAGAAAATAAATCATATATATTAAAAGAAGATAAACAAAAAATCATCGATTTTCAAAAAGCAGGAAACTTATTTGGAGTTTGTTCTGGCAGAGAATTAAGAGGTTTATTAAATCAAAGTGAAGATGTAAAATTTGATTTTTATATCTTACATAGTGGTGGTATTATTTTAGATCAAAATCAACATGTGATTTATGAAAAATTGATTGGTAAAGAAGATATGAAAAAAGTGATAGAATTATTTGATAAAAATGTTTGTTGGACAATCGTTGCCGGAAATAAAAAATATGCGATGAATCCCCATTCTAGAATACCTCCCTATGATCTTTTAATTAAAGATGTAGATGAAGTAAAAGAGGATAGAATTGCAACATTTTCAGCTCATTTTCCTCATGACCAAGAAGCAGCTAGAAAATGCTGTGAATTAGTTAATAAAAATCAAACAATCGTTAAAGCTTTTCAAAACATTGAAGATGTAGATATTGTTTTAAATGGTTGTTCTAAAGGAAATGCTATTCATTATATTCAACAATATTATCATTTAAAAGACGAAGATATCAATGTCATAGGTGATTCATATAATGATATTAGTATGTTTGATGCTTGTCATAATTCCTTTACATTTTTTAGTAGTCCTCAAGAAGTACAAGTACATACAAAGACTTTAGTACACAATATTAAAGAATGTATCGAAAAAATCATACCAGAGTAGTCAACGTAGCAACGAGAGTTTACATCTATGTAAAGCAGGATATCTAGTCATACTCTTTGTTTTTAGGTATGATGTGGAAAAGACGAGGGAGGAATTATATGAATATTGAAATTGCTGAAAGACTAGCAAAATTAAGAAAAGAAAAAGGCTTATCACAAGAAGCCTTAGCCAAAGAAATAGGGGTATCTAGACAAGCAATCAGTAAATGGGAAAGAGCAGAAGCTTCTCCGGATACAGATAACCTTATTGCTCTAGCAAAACTCTATAACATGACATTAGATGATTTATTAAAAACATCTCATTCAACAAATAATCAAAAACAAGATAAACCAAAAAAAGATGAAGTTCACATCTCACTAACAAAAGGAATACATGTAAAAGATAAAGAAGGCAGTGAAGTACATGTAGGATGGAATGGCATTCATGTAGATGATAAAAAAGAAAATACTAAAGTAGATGTTGATTCAAACGGAGTCTTTATTGATGGAAAACAATACGATCATGATGACTTTATTACTCATAATAAAAAATCATTTCCTATTGCATCAATACTGATCCTAGTATACTTATTTATCGGAATCTTCTTTAACCTATGGCATCCAGGATGGATTATCTTATTATTTATACCCATCATTGAAAGTATCATTTCAGCCATTAAAAAGAAAAATCCATCCAAAATAGCTTATCCAGTTATTTGTGCTGCTGTTTTTCTATTCTTTGGCTTCTATTACAACATGTGGCATCCAGCATGGGCTATCTTTCTTACTATCCCTGTATTCTATTCTTTAGTGTCATATTTTATACAAAAATGAAAAAATTCCTCTAAATAAGTGTGTTTTCCTTGCTTTAAATAGGTATTATATCGTATAATTAAATTGTACTTAAAAGGAACCATCCCTTTTATTGTAAGTTATTAAGAAGGGGAGAAAAGAGATATGATGGAAAAAATGATTAAAAACTTACAAAAAAAATCAAATAAAAAAGGTTTCACATTAGTAGAAATCATCGTAGTATTAGTTATCTTAGCTATCTTAGCTGCAATTGCAATTCCTTCAGTAATGGGATATGTAAATGATGCAAAAGAATCAAAATATATCCAAGAAGCTAGATCTATTTATTTAGTAGTACAAACTGAAGAAGCAAGATGGAGAGCAGAAAATAACAAAAAGTCAACTGATGCAGTTGATGCTAGCGTTTATACAAATTTAGGAAAAGATTGTACAGATCCTCAAGGTGGAATTGTTAAACAAAAAACAGATCTTACTGATGTAACAATTACTCCTCCAAGTGGAAGTACAAAATACTATACTTTTACATGGACTAGCGATGGTAGTTCAATTACTGCTCATTTAACTACAAATAAAGATGTAAAAATTATTAAATAAGAAGAAATTTAATATTCATTTTATAAAAAGCATTGCTAAATTAAGCAATGTTTTTTTGTACTTTCATTAAGAGGAGTTTTTTGTTTTCTTTAGAAATATATGATATAATGTGCCTAAGTAAGGATGTGACATGATGGAAAGAATGATGAATAAATTAAAAGATAGAAAAGGATTTACATTAGTAGAAATTATTGTAGTTTTAGTTATTTTAGCTATTTTAGCTGCTATAGCTATTCCATCAGTCATGGGATATGTGGATGAAGCAAAAAAATCACAATATATTCAAGAGGCAAGATCGATATATTTAGTTGTTCAAACTGAAGAAGCAAGAATGCGAGCTGAGGATAATGTTGAATCTTTTGATGTAAATAATAATTTGAAATCTTATGAAAATTTATATAAACATTTAATGGATAAAACAACTGTAGAGGAAGACAACACACAGGCTAATCCTAATGGGGAAGGGATTGCTTCTTCTAAAACTGGATTACCCAAGGTTCTTTATATTTATCAGTATCCTAGTGGAGATACGAATGTATATGTATTTAGATGGAAAAGTAATGATGGACATATTATAGACGCAAACGTATATAAAAATAAAAAAGTTGAAATTCAATCTATTAAGTAAGGTAATTTAAAATAACTTGTGGTTGAGATTGTTTCGGCCAATAAG
>NZ_QRQB01000042.1:0-7634 GCF_003475785.1 Coprobacillus sp. AF33-1AC
CTTATTGGCCGAAACAATCTCAACCACAAGTTATTTTAAATTACCTTTACTACTTGTGTAAATATAGTATAAAATCTCTTGTAACTCATTATTATTGATAAAAAATCAAATAACTTAACACAATTTTAATTATTTTCTTTCATTTCTTGCATCACTGTATTTATAGACTTTAAAATTAGCCCCTTGTCTCTTATAGCAACAATATAATGAATTTGATATAATTTTTCATATTTTCTTATTAATGGTTCTATTTCTGGAGTCATTTGGATCATTAATGTAGGAATAATAGCTATATGTGTCATATCTTTGTTAAAAGTAATATAAACATCTCCTGGTAAACAATTGATATGACTATCTTTTACTTTTTCATAAATATCTGTTTCTATAACTTTTGATTCTAATGTTTTAATTTGAATATGTAATTTATATATATACTGTTTAGTAAATGTACTATCTCTTAATTCTTTATAAAATTCCATATTTTGTATAGTTGCTAAAGCAATTTGTTTCTTTTTTAACATTTTATATATTGTATAATGTTCTAGATTTTGTTCCATAAATCTAATTATATAATTGAACATAAATATAATGAATGCAAATAAGAGGACAAAAAATACTATATTAATAATATCTTTTATAAATAATAAGTAAGCTCCTATTAAAAAAACAATGGCAAAAAGAAGAAGACATATCATTATTTTATTTATTTTTTGTTGAATATAAATATACATATATGATAAAAGCAAGCATATGCTTGCTTATAAACCTGCTTTCTCTAATAATTCTAAGAAATCCTCTACAGGTCTTGTTGGTACAACTTGACATGGAAGTTTCCCATTTCTATATTTTGCTATTTTTCTATATGTAACAGCATCCTCCTTTGTTGCAGCAACAAAACCATTAACCATTACATAATCTGTATTTAATACAGGAGCTTGATTTCCAATATTCACTTCTTCTACTTCTATACCTTTTTCTAAGAGTTGTAAACAATCACTAGCAAATTTACAAATCACAAACTTTGTTTCATTTGGATTTTTTTTATCATATTCAATTAATTCATTTATGCTGAAAACTAAAACTTTTGATCCTTGTGCGGCCATAGGTAATACCATTTTTTGAATAGGATCTTTTGCTACATCATCATTGCATACAATAATTGCATCGGCTCCTATATTATTTTTCCATGCAGCTGCTACTTGACCATGAATTAATCTATTATCAATTCTAATATGTTTTATCATTATTTTTTCACTCCTAATAAATCATTTAAACAATTTATACCCATTTTTCCATCATTCAAAACCATTTCTATATCAATTGTTTGTCCTTGTCTTGCAGACATAATAGAAATAAGCATTCCCAAATTCATACCTGTTAAAACAACTACATTGTCACTAATAACATAAGCTGATTGATTACACGGAGTTCCTCCTAATATATCTGCTAAAATAATAACGCCTTCACCAGAGTCTAAAGCTTTTATTTTTTCTATCATTAATTGCCTAAATTGTTCTGGATTATCCTCTTTTTTTAAACACAAATAATCTAGTTGTTTTAAATTTCCAAAGAAAAGAGAAATAGAATCAACCATACCCTTTGCCATTTCTCCATGGCTAATTAATAAAATACCTTTCATAAATCTTTATACCATAATACCCGTTGCCCCTAAAATAAATGTTATAACTGCAATAATAAGAATAACTTTTACAGGAGTCATTTTTTTCTTCTTTAATAGATAAAAACATAATCCAACAAATAAAATAGGTAAAATATAAGGTAATAGAGAATCTAAAGATTCTTGCAATTTGAACGCTTGTTCTACTACTTTACCTGTATTAGGATCGGTAATCGCTTTTGTCATTTCAAACCCTAATTGTAGTCTTGATCCCAAGATACTAGGTATAAATCCACCAATAACCGTTAAACCTAAGACACTAGCTAATTCTTGTAATTTATCAAACGAAAATGCACTTTTCATATTATTTAATAGATTTAAAGATTGCTTATATCCAATATTAAATGCAGGCCATCTTGCTAAAAAGCATGCTACCATAGGTAATGTCACCATTAAAATAGATAACCAATTTCCTTCAGCAGCCATTCCAGCACCTATCAAACTTACTAAAGGTTTTACAAGGACTCCTTGAATTGTGTCTCCAACACTTGCCATTGGACCCATCAAAGCAACTTTAATGCTATCTGCTGTATCACTTTGTCCATTTTCTTCTAATGCACAAGCAATTCCACATATTGCTGCTGATCCAGCAGGATGACAATTATAAAATTGTGCATGTCTCAATAAATGTTGACATTGTTCTTCTTCAGTCTCATACAATTCCTTAATAACTGGAACCATACCAAAAGCAAATCCACTACCTTGCATTTTTTCATAATTCATACACCATTGTAGTGCCCAATTATGTCTTCTTCTTGTTCTATGTAATGCTTCCTTTGAAATCGTCCTAGTCTCCATTAGTTATACCTTCTTTCTTTCCCATATTAATATACATATAACCAAATGCTGCTCCTAAAATAGCTAATCCTAATACTGGCACATTAGCAAATGAGAACAATGCATATCCAATAACCATAAATGGCCAATACTTCTTTAAATCCATGTAAGATAACAATAAAGCAAACCCAATAGCTGGTAATGCACCTCCAACAACTTGCAAACCATTAGAGAACCATTGAGCAGAAGCTGCAAAATCAGAAATAATAGTTAAATAATCACTTAACATAACACCAATAAAAATTGGTAAAGCATTAGCAATCATCCATGGAATAATTCCCATAACATGAAAACGTTCAAAAGCTTTAATATTATTAACTTTTAAAGCATTTTCTGCTTTATGTAAGAAGAATGTATTTAAAGTTCTTCCTAAAATATTTAGTTGCATAACAAATAAACTTAAAGATGTAGCAACTAACAACCCAACATTATAATCTCCTGTCTTACTAGCAGATACAACACCTAAAACAGCTCCAATCTGATAATCTGGTGTTGTTGCTCCTCCGAAATTATAAAAACCTAAATTCATTAATGTACATACTGAACCAACCTGGAATCCTAATTCAACATCTCCAACAACTAGTCCAGTAAATACACCACAGACCAATGGACAGTAAATACCGAATTCTGACCAATAATCAAATGTCATTATCATGGCAAATAATGTCAAGATAATAGCGAGTGTCAATGTACTCATATGTTTTTCCTCCTCTATGTTTTATATATACATTATTATATTATTATATATACATATATGTCAATAATTTTATTATAAATTATTTTATTGTAAAACAAAAGGCATCATTATGATGCCTTCTATAAGTTATTTAATTCTGGTTTCTTCTATTTCGTATGCGTATTTATTACCTATATATATGGCAATACAATATTCTAAAGGTATATTATTCTTTGTATATGTAACATGATCATGTTTCAATAATGCTGTATTTTCTTCAATTTCTAAATTGCTTGACAAGTAATCATCAGATAATATTGCAGTAATTTTTGATTTTGTTTTAATTCTAGGAAGATCTAATGTATCAAAGTAATCATAAAGTGATCCAAATAAAACGGAAACATCAAAAGATGGTACTAATTTTGCTGGAATATATGATGTCATAATTGCTATAGGTTCATTATCTGCAGACCTTACTTTCACAAAATACTGTATTTTTTCATTTTTATCCAGTTCTAAATAACTTGCGATAGTAGGAACATCTTTAGAATTAAGTATTTTATATTCTATTAACTTAGATCCGGGTACTCTATGTTGAGACTCCATGTATTTACTAAAACTTCCTACAGTTTTATAATCAGCAAAAAACAGAGCCTGTTTAACAAATGAACCTTTTCCTGGTATCTTATCTATAATACCTTCAGCAGCTAATCTTGAAATTGCTTTATTAACAGTTAAACGGCTAACATTAAATTTTTCTGCCAATTGAAATTCAGTTTCTAATTGATCTCCATTCTTTAACTTTCCATCACTAATTAAATCTTTTATATATTCTTCTACAAGAATATATTTTGCCTTTTTCTTCATTCTATCACCAAGTAATATTTTACATACAATGTCAAATATTGTAAAGTTTTTTTCTTATGTTATTAACAAATATCTTATTTTTTTATTGACATTTGTATATACAATTAATTATAATGTATTTATAAAAGAAAGGAGAAAAATTATGAAAGAAAAAAAATGGGATATGTATACTTATATTCTAGAATCAAAACAAGCTGTTAGAGATATCGTTAATCAACAGGAAGATATTTTTAATACAACTGTTGATTATATTCTCAATAAAAAAATTGATCAAATATATATTATTGGATCAGGAACATCTTATCATGCTGCTGTTGCAGCAAAACCTATTATTGAAAAAGTGTTAGGAATAAAAGTTTTTCAATCTTATCCAATTGATTTTAAAGATGAATTAATTTTTAATAAAAATACTTTGGTCATTGGTATTTCTCATGCTGGAATGTCTGCTTCTACTATTGCTGGATTAGATAAAGCTAGAAATGAAGGATTTGCTACTATTGCTGTAACTGCAGAAAAAGATACACCAATTTTAAAACATGCTGATCAACAGTTATTTATTGAAATGCCAATTGAGTATGCAGGTCCAAAAACAAAAGGATACATTTGTTCAATTGTTACTTTGGTCATTTTAGGATTAAAAGTTGCTTTAAAGCAAAATCGAATATCTCAAGATATTTATGATGATTATATTAAACGCATGCTAAAGAGTTCTGACAATATACCTCTTATTGCTGAGAAAGCACAAGAGTGGTATCAAAATAATAAACAAGACTTTTTAAAATGTAGACGTTTATATATTATTGGATATGAGAACTGTATATCTGCAATGTTAGAAGGAACATTAAAAATATCTGAATCTGTTAGATATAGTACACAATGTTATGAATTAGAAGAATTTATGCATGGTATTTATCATTGTATTGATCAAGATACTTATATGTTTTATTTAGGATCTGGTGGACAATATTTTAATAGAGCAATTCAACTAAAAAGATACTTTGAAGAAGAACGAAATGCACATTGTTTTTTAATTTCTAATGAAAATAATAATAAAAAAGATTTTTATTTTCCATTTACAAATGACAAAGATTTTACGGTTATGGAATATGTTGTTCCTCTTCAGGTTTTTGCTAGAAGTTGTTCTGCTGATCTAGGAATTGATGCTAATATACCTAGTGATCCTGATTTCCATAAAAAAATGCAAAGTTATATTTACGATAAATAATCTCCCTTAGATGTTGTTGAAAAAGTACTTTGATAGGTGCTTTTTCTTTTATGTGAAAAGGAGGTGATTGTATTGATTTTAAAAAAATACTTTGGTCATAAGACATTTTATAAACATACTGGAATGGTTATGCTCCCTATCGCTATTCAATCTGTTTTAACAAGTGTTAGTGGTTTTATTGATACAATCATGGCTTCCCAAATTGATTGTGTTTCTGCGATAGGCACAGCCTTACAAATTGATGCCTTAATGCAAGGTATTGCTTTTGGTATTGCCGCAGGAATTAACATTTTTATCATTCAATACTATGGTGCTAATGATATAAAAAAGATGAGAAAAAGTTTTGGATTAAGTTTAATAAGCGTTTTTCTCAATGCTTTATTTTGGATATTGCTTGTTTTCATTTTTAATAGATATTTATTAGCAATTTTCATTCAAGATCAAAAAGTTATTAGTGATGCTTTTGAATATATACAAGTCGCTTGTTTTTCTTATATATTAACTTCACTTATACTTAGTTTTACTTTTGCCTATCATAGTGTCCAAAAAACTTATATTCCTTTAGTTATTAGTGCTATAACAATGATTTTACATATTTTATTTAATATCTTATTTATGTTTATATTTCATTTTGGAATTAAGGGTGCAGCAATAAGTTTACTATTAAGTCAAATTATTAGTTTTATACTTTACTTTTTTTATTCAGTTATTTCTCATCAACCTTTTATTGGTACTTTTTTTGAGACTTTTAATATTCCTTTTTCTTTTATTAAAAAAGTTTATATAAAAGTCTTCCCTTTAATTATTAATGAAACATTATTTAGTATAGGAAATAGTTTATTTATTGTTGCGTATAGTTTATTGGGTAAAAATGTTATGGATTGTTATTATATAGGTAACCAAATTGTTAATATGTTTTATACGGTTGTTAATGCAATGAGCGACGCCTCTACTTCTATGATAGGACTTGAATTAGGAAAAGAAAATTTTGACTATGCTGAAAAAGAAGTTCATTATTTTTTTGGAATAACAAGTATATTATCTTTTGCTATTATTATTGCTCTATTAATATTTGCACCACAAATTACAAACTTATTTGAATTAAAGCCTTCACAACAAATTTATCTTGCTACATCAATTGTAAGAGTTCTTTCTATCAGAATTGCTTTTAGATTATTTAATGTCATTATATTTTCAGCATTAAGAGCTGGTGGTGATTCCAAATATTTAACTTTTTTAGATTCTTTTATTTTATGGGGAGTTGGTTTAACGTCTACCTTCATTATGATTTGTTTGTTAAATATATCTGATATAGTTGTTGTTATATTGATTAGTCAAATTGAACAATTATTAAGATTAATACTTGGAATGAAAAGATTAAAAACAAAAAAATGGTTACATGCTCTTGTTTAAATAAAAAAGGAAAGGATGATTTTATTATGAAAAAATTACTATGTGCTTCTATGATGTGTGCTCATTTTGGTAACCTTGAAGAAGAAATAAAATTATTAGAAAAAAGTGGTATAGATATTTTCCATTTAGATATTATGGATGGAATATTTGTTCCTAATTTTGGAATGGGGCTTCAAGATGTAGAATATATTTGCCAGCATGCAAACATACCTTGTGATGTTCATCTTATGATTAGTCACCCTTACAATTATGTAGAAAAATTTATTGAACTAGGTGCAGATATCATATATATTCATCCAGAATCTGATAAACATGCTTGCCGAACACTTCAAAAAATCAAAGATCTTGGGGCTTTAGCAGGAATTGCTATTAATCCTGAAACTTCTTTTGAAACTGTTAAAAATATTCTTTATCTGTGTGATTATGTTTTAATTATGAATGTAAGTCCCGGTTTTGCAGGTCAAAAATATTTAGAATTTATAACATCTAAATCTCAAAAATTTATTCAAGAAGCAAAAAATTATCAAGGATACAAAGTCATAGTCGATGGTGCTTGTTCTATTGATAAAATAAAAATGTTATCTCATTTAGGAATTGATGGTTTTGTTTTAGGAACAGGTGCATTGTTTAATAAAAAAGAATCGTACAAAACTATTTGTGAGAATATTCGAAACTTATGATAAGTATAAATTTTAAAGAGTGCTTTTATTCGTTTTTTGTTACTTTTTTATGAAACTCAGTTTTTAGCTGAAATAATCTATTTGATATAATAATAATTCAAAGATACATTTTTCTGTTTTATTTCCCGTAGGAACGATATATAACAGAAAACAAATATAAAAAAATCATCATTTATTCAAAAAAGTGGGAGTTTCCCACTTTTGCATTTCCTGAGTATTTAAAATAATCTGATATTTTAGTTTTAAACAAAAATAGTA
>NZ_QRQB01000043.1:0-7112 GCF_003475785.1 Coprobacillus sp. AF33-1AC
AAGAAAATTATGTTTTTTCTATTGATTTTTCATAGTAGGTCTCCTTAGCAAATTCCAATAATTTTTTATATAAAGCAAGTCCTACTTTTTTGATCGATATTCCTCTACAACAAAGAATTTTTTTAAAATAGCATAATGCTTATCCTTCATCATTAAACCAATCGTTCCTACTACTTTATCATCAGATAAGGCAACCCAAAATTGTCCTCCATTATCACAATAACTCTGTGTTATATCAAGTAAATCAGGTTGTTCATTAAGCGATAAATTTATCTTTGCCTCTTTATTTTGAATATTAAGAATAAGCTCAATAATCTCATGACGATACCTTTCGTTATATGTCTCTATCAACAAAATTATCACCCCATATTTTTATTGATAACTTTTTCATAAAAAACATTCCCTTTATTTAGTCATTTTTGCACTCATTTCTGACTTAACCCAATCATTTTTCTCTATTAAATACTTTTTAATCCTATCTTCCCTTTCATTAACACTCAAAACAAAATAATCTTGAAAAGATCGATAAGAATCACTTAAATTAATAAATTCTTCATCATTATTAATAATAAGTTTTATCCCGTGCGAAGGTTTTACCTCAATATAATTGGCTGTTACTTTCATATCGTCATTTATTAACTTAATATCTTTTAAAATAGTTTTTGTACTTACATTGCATAAAGCACTTAAACTTTTTGATGTAACATATTCCCCTGCTTCTTTTAAATATTTTAATATCATATAATTTCTATTATTCATAACGATATTATAATATCACATATGATAAACTGTCCACATCCATTTATCTCTTTGCTATTTCAAAATTACTTCGGGCAATAATAATTTAACTTTTCTTTAATGAAATTTAATATATTTGTTTAAAACATATTGACATTTACCATCTGTATACTATTATTATGAATAATAAATAGCCTGTCTCGGCACAATGAAGACTATAGATTTTTCTGTTTCTGAACATAACAGATTGTCTATAGTCTTTTTTATTAGAAATTACTAAATTCAAATAAAAGGAGACTATAACAATGACTAAAACAGAATGGATAAAAAAAATAACAATCATCGTGATTGGGTCAATTACAGCAGCTTATGGTATTACCCTTGCATTGTATGCAGGATTTGGAGGCGCAACTCTTGCAGTTTTGTGGCAAGGAATTTCTAAGACATTTCATGTAAGCATAGGAATGGCAACTCTAATCGTTGCCTTAGCTATGCTTATATTCGTATTTTTCTATGACAGATCACAAATACATATCGGCACGATACTTTATCAGATTGTATATAGCCTCTGTGTGGATATATTTGCAAAGACACATGTGTATAGTACGCATTTATGGGTGAATGCACTGATTATGTTGTCAGGAGTCATAATTTTTGCAATCGGAACAGGATTTTATGTTGCAGCCTCACTAGGGCGTGGTTCCTATGAAGCATTAACTTTTGCTCTTGCAAAGAAAAATGGCTGGCAAGTCAAAATAGTACGAATAATACTAGATACTGCAATAGTGATTGCTGGTGTTTTATTAGGTGGAAAGGTTGGCATATGTACAATTGTAACAATCATTATCTCAGGACCAGTTATTCAGCTTACATCAATAAAAACAAAAGAAATTTTTAAAATATAATCGTCAAATTATTTGTTATTGATTTTATATTTGTTCTTAACAAACATCAATTGACACTGACTTATCTCTATATTATATTGAAATTATACAATACAAACAGGAGGTCCTTAAATGTCACTTATTGCTTATAAAAATGCTAACATTTTAGATGGTACAAAAAATATGATGTTACAAGAAAATAAAACTATTCTTGTAGAAGATAATATTATTAAAGAAATCATAAATAATGAAGATATTCCAAATAATACAAAGATAATTGATTTGAGTGGTCGATATGTTCTTCCCGGTCTTATTAATTTACATTGTCATTTGCCAGGTAGTGGTAAACCAACAAATGTTTCTAAAACAAATTCTAATCAATCTATTAACAAACTATTAGCTAATCCACTAGGTAGATATATTATTAAAAAGTTATGTTATAATTATGCAAAAACGGAATTATTGAGTGGTGTAACGACTATGAGAACTGTGGGTGGTTTAGATACAATTGATTCCCAAATTCGTGATGAAATCAATTCAGGTAAAATTATTGGTCCCCATATTTTAGCCGCCAATAAAGCCATTTCTGTTCCCGGTGGACATATGGCAGGTCTTTTAGCATATAGCGCCACTTCCAGCGATGAAGCAAGATTATATGTAGATAAGATTGCCCAAGCAAAACCTGATCTAATTAAATTAATGATTACTGGTGGTGTTCTTGATGCTGATGAAACCGGTGTGCCTGGTGCTATGAAAATGACAGAATCACAAATTGAAGCAGCTTGTAAAAGAGCGCATGAACTTGGATTTTATGTAGCAGCACATGTTGAATCAAGCGAAGGAGTAAAAGCCGCCCTTGTTAATGGAGTTGATACAATTGAACATGGAGCCACTTTAGATGATGAACTGATTCATCTTTTTAAAGAAAAAAAGGCAAAACTTATCTGTACCATTTCACCTGCTATTCCTATGAAACTATTGGATTCAAATATGATGCCTGATGAAAGATATCAAATTAATGGTACAATTGTATGTGATGGTATTATTTCAGCAGCTAAAACTGCTCTAGAAAATGGTATTCCTGTAGGTCTAGGAAATGATGTTGGATGTCCTTATGTTACACATTATGACTTTTGGCGTGAATTAGTCTATTTTAATAAATATGTTGGCGCAAGCACTAAAGAAACGCTTCATATCGCAACTCAAGGAAATGCTAAGATTGTTGGTTTGGACAATACCCTTGGAACGATTGAACCAGGAAAACAAGCAGATATGATCGTTTTAGATAAAAAACCTTTACTTAATCTTAAGTACCTTAAAAATGTTTCTATGGTTATAAAAGATGGAAAAACAGTTAAAGGAAAACTAAAAAAGAATAAAGAAATTGATCAATTGTTAGATAGTATTATTTAACAAACTAAAAAGAAGTATTATAAGTGAACATAAATACTTCTTTTTTATTACCTCGTTTTTAAATTATTATTCAAATAATCTAAAAACGTTTGGATTCTTTTTTCATTACCAATTTGTGATAAATCAAAATAATGTCTTTGTGATAACTGCTCTGGCATACATTTCTTTCCAGAATAATGATAAGGAAATGCATGGATATTATCCATACCTACTCCTCTTCCTAATTTATGAGCATTTTTATAACTTGCATCTTGTAAAAAAGGGGGAATGGGTACATCAGTTGAGTTTTGAGCATCATCCATAGCCATACTTATTCCTTTGGAAACTGTGTCAGACTTAGGAGAGCAACATACATATAAAGCAGCATGCGCTAATATTTTTGCTGATTCAGGCATTCCAATTCTTTCTATAGCTAAAAGTGCACTTGTAGCTACATTAAGTGCTTGTGAATTAGCAAGACCAATATCTTCACTGGCACATACACAAATTCTTCTAGCAATATATTTAATATCTTCTCCCGCTATAAGCATTCTAGCTAAATAATATAATGTAGCATCAGGATCAGTATGTTTCATAGATTCAATAAAAGCAGAAATAGCATCATAATGATGATCACCATCTTTATCATATTTTATCGCTTTTTTTTGAATACATTCTTCTGCTACAGCAAGTGTAATGTGAATATTGCCAGCTTTATTTTTATCTGTTGTCAAATAAGCTATCTCTAAAGCATTAAGAACACTTCTGGCATCACCACTAGCCATATCTGCAAGAAACATCTTTGCTTCTTCATCTATCATGATACTTTCATTTCCAAGACCTCGCTTTTGATCACTGAGCACCCGCTCAATTAAAGTGATTAAATCTTGTTTTTCTAATGGTTTTAATTCAAATATTTGACATCTAGAAAGTAAGGCATTATTAACTTCAAAATAAGGATTTTCTGTTGTCGCTCCAATTAAAATAACAATGCCATCTTCTACAAAAGGTAGTAAATAATCTTGCTGTGTTTTATTAAAGCGATGAATTTCATCAATGAACAAAATCGTCCCTTTATGATAGGCACTTTGATTAAATTTAGCTTCTTCAATTATTTTTTCTACATCTTTAATACCTGCATTTGTTGCATTTAATTTGCAAAAATGAGAATTGGTTGTATTAGCAATAACTCTTGCGATGGTTGTTTTTCCTACTCCTGGTGGACCATACAAAATAATCGATCCTAGTCTATCTGCTTTAATGGCTCGATATAATAATTTATTTTTTCCTAATATATGCTGTTGTCCAACAATCTCATCAATATTATGAGGACGCATTCTACTAGCAAGAGGCAACTTATTTGTATCATCATTCATATCAAACAAATTCATTTTTATTCTATCTCCTCTATTTTAACTACTTATTTTTTTATCTTTGTCACATGAAAATCACAACAGTTATCTCCTTGTGCCAAAGTCTTTGTACGATGTAATTGACCACCTTCATTTTTATAATTTCTTTCATCCATGTTGCATAAACAAGGAACAAATTCAAAACAATTTTCTCTTTTCCCTAATTTACAAATACCACATTTTGTATAAGTATTATAGAATTCATCAATTCCTTTTTCATAATGAAATTTCCAGTCAAGTTCATATTTTAGTGTTTGACCGGCTATGCTTTCTTTGACTTTCTTGTCTTGTACCTTATCTGTAAATAATGTGCATTTTTTATTTTTATGAGCATTTACCATAAAAGATGACTCAAAAACTGCATCAACCATCTTATTAACAACGTCGGGATTAATTTTATCAGGTCTAGCTTTATGTAAAGAAAAAACAAAAGCAGCTATATAAAGATTCATTTCTAATGAGCTACCACCTATATCCGGTGTTCTTAAAAGCATTTCTTTATATTCTTTTTTTACTGCTTTTTTATATTTTTTCATATCCATTTCAGGATAAATGATTGCAAGCCTAGCCAAAGCTGGTTTAAAACATAATAACTCTACTGCTTTTGCATAAATTCCATATTTTAACACTTTTATCACCTACTTACTTCTTCATAATGAGGGATTGAGTCTGTTGCCCCAAATCTTGTAACCGCAATAGCACTGGCTTTAGTAGCTAATTGTAATGTATCTAGTAAAGGCATGTTTTCTACAATCCCTCTAACAAAGTAACCAATATAAGTATCTCCGGCACCTGTTGTATCAACAGCCTCCACACTCATCGCTTTTACTTTTATATCATCTTTGTCTGTTAAAACTCTGCTTCCTTCTTTTCCCATAGTAAAAAGAATATGCGTACAAGGATATTTTTGTTTTAAGGCTTTAAGAATTGTTTCTTCATTTTCTTCACCACTTAAAGCAGCTCCTTCAGTTTCATTAACAATTAACCAAGTCACTTTATCAATTGGATAGTTTAGAATTTCATCATCATATGGTGCTGCATTAAAAAAGATTTTCATTCCTTTTTCATAACTACGTTCAATAATGTAAGGAACATTATTGATTTCATTTTGTAATACAATTATATCGTCTTTTGAAAAACGAGATAAAACTTCATCTATATATTCATATGAGATAGCTTTATTAGTACCACCATACAAAAGAATATGATTTTGTCCACTTTGATCCACTTCTATAATAGCGTGTCCTGTAGGTTTATCTGAGATTTTCAAATAATCAATATGAACTTTCTTTTCATCAAGCGTTTCTTTAAGCAAACTTCCATCATGACCTATCATTCCCGCAAAATAAGTTTCATTTCCCGCTAGTGCCATCGCAATAGCCTGATTAACACCCTTTCCACCACACTTTATAGCATAGTCAAGACAACTTTGTGTTTCTCCTGGCGCTGTAAAGTGATCTACTTTATATACATGATCCAAATTAGCGGATCCAAAACATAATACTTTCATTGTTACCTCCATCATTACTTATTTTTTAAAAAAATGAAAATCACAACAATCTCCACCATAACCTAATGTTTTTGTCCGTGTAAATCCTATTTTTTAAGACCTCCATATGTTACATCATCAACATCACAAAACAATCAACATAGTTCTAAACAACCATTTTCGTCGCAAGCTGTATGCCAAAGACATTTTTTTATTGTTACATCAAAATAATCTTTGCCATGTTTTTGTTTACTTTCTTGTAAATCAGTAGTACGCATAATTTTAAGAAATATATGACTATAGATGTGATAAAATCCTGGTACTAATTCCATTTTTGCCGTTGATAAATGCTTTTTATAAGCCACTTTATTCATCATATATTTTTTCATATACTGATATCCATCTTCCTTGGTCAAGTCTTCTAACAAAACTTTATATAATGCTATACGTGGTAGAATGGTTTGAATAAGTGTTTTCATCTGTTTTTTAGACTTATTTGTTGTATTTTCAATAAGTTCACTAAGTATTTTTTCCTGTCGAATAAACAGTTCATCACCCTTATTTTGATTAAATTCTTCAATCAAAAATAACTTAATTTGTTTTTGTTGTTTAATTTTCATTATGTTGCACCTCTTTAATGCCAACAATCCTTTTGACAACTTTATTATAACTCTTATCGCAAGAAAAAGAAGTATTCATACTTCTTACAAAGTTCAAATACTTCTCTAGATATCTCATAAAAGTTATTACTAACGTTTTGAGAATTCCAAGCTCTTATAAAACAAGGACTTAGCATTGATTTTGTTGCATACGAGTTGCATTGCCAAAACATCTTAAATCTCTTATATGATATTAAATAATCTAAATCAGTAATTATCTTGCTATAAAAACTATACCAATTCCCTATTCCCATGTGACTTTGGCATTGAAACTACAATAAATTCAATTTCATTATCAGATGCATTACTCATTTGATGTACTTCCATAGGAGAAACTTCAATTCCAGTTCTTTCTTTAAACTTTACTGTTTCATCTTTAAACTTCATTTTTGCTTCTCCAGAAAGAATATAAAAAACTGTTTTGATTTATGATGAAAGTGCATATCTTCTTCTGTATGCGGTGGCATTTTCTCTACTTACAACCTTCATAATGGATTGTCAACACTTTTTTGGACACTTTTTATGAGAACGCACGATA
>NZ_QRQB01000044.1:0-5982 GCF_003475785.1 Coprobacillus sp. AF33-1AC
AAGTTGAATAAGGATTATATGTATTTTTATACAAAAGTATCAAGTGCCAATGTAACTCCAGCAGGAAGAATGGTTTATAGAGCATTACTACGATACGCAAATAGGAAAACATGGTCTTGTTTTCCGTCAGTTAAAACAATTGTCAATGATACAGGACTTTCGGAAAGAACAGTAAGAAAGCAAATAAAGATACTTGTAGAAGAAGAACTCATAATAAAAATTCCAAGAAAAAGAGAAAACAATGGAAATACATCTAACATGTATTTTTTTAATTGATCTTTATCTTGGGATAACTGTAATTATATAAGTACATAGGGAAGGTGCAGTTAAGACATCCCTGTAACTAGTTTATTAATATTTATTACAGAAAAATATTATTTAAATTTTAAATATAATTAGTCTATAATATATATTACCTGACTTTAGAGGTTGAATAGTAAAAAATGGTGCAAACCTCTAAAGACGGGTAAAAAATAAAAATTTGACGAAAAAAAAGACGTACATAAACGACATTTGGCTATTTTGGCTATGAGCAAGTGTTAAACTCCCGTATGTATTGTTATGTTTCTGAATTTTTATTCCAAAACCAGAAAAAAATATAGAATACTGTTGACATTGAAAGCGGTACCGGCTATACTTACAGTGTAATACAAATTAAGACTTGTTACTTAATCTAAGCTATTAAGGCAAATTCTTACGTTAGTTTATCTGAGGCGGTAAACTAAATGTTTGAGTTTGCCTTTTTAATTTGTATTAGGGGAGGAGAATCATGCTCAAGTTAGATAAACAGGTGTACAGGACATTTAAAGTAGTGAACAATAATATTGTTATCGTTAAAGATTCAAACGGCCGTGAAATGATAGCGATAGGAAAGGGACTTGGGTTTAAAAAAAGCAAGAATGATATTGTTTATCCTGAAGAAATTATGAAGACATATATTTATCTGGACAGACAGAAAAATTTAAATCTTACTTTATTTGAAGAAGTGCCTTTCGAAGTGATTGAAGTATCACAACATATTATTGATTATGCTGCTAAAACATTGAATCAAAAATATAATGTCAACTTACTTGTCAGTCTTTCGGATCATATTGATTTCAGTGTTAAACAATTCAGAGAGGGAAATAATACCTCAAAGTTGTTTAATGAAGAGATTAAGAGATTTTACGAAGATGAGTACCAAGTAGGTAAGTGTGCTATTCAATATATTAACGAAACTCTGCATGTAGATCTTCCAAAAGATGAAGCAACATCTATTGCTTTCCATTTGATTGTGGCGTCTCAAGAAAAAACAAATATTGAAACAAGAGAATTGCTCGAAGGCGTAAACAGTATTGTGAATATCACAATGAAATATCTTGGAAATCAGATAGATGAAGATTCGTTAGCGTATTCAAGGTACATTATTCACCTGAAATTTTTCTTAAGCAGAATTGTCAGTCATCAAACTTCTAACGGTTCTATTGAAGTTACTAATATATTCGGTCAATTGGTCACGAAGTATGAAGGAGTTGACAGGTGTATTCATGAAATCAGTGAATTTATTAATGGAAAGTTTAATTACAGATGTACTGATGAAGATTGTATTTATTTAATGATTCATATTGTAAGGCTGTATGAGTTACAAAGAAAGGACAATAATAATGGCTAAAATAGATTATGATAATTTGACAAAGCAGATAGTGGAATATGTAGGTGGTGTCGAAAATATCAAAACAATTACACACTGCGTAACACGTTTAAGGCTATATTTGAATGACAGAAATAAAGCAGAGGATGAGAAAATAAAAAATCTACCTGGAGTATTAGGTGTGGTTTATGGAAATCAGCAGTACCAGATTATTCTTGGTGAACATTTATTCCCTGTATTTGATAATCTTGAAAAAAATTATTCAGTACAGACAGAAGCCCCAATTAATGAGAATCTTGATGAAAATCTTGTGTCCGGTAATGAGAAGAAGAATTTCAAATATTATTTTGAAAAAGCAATTACATTTATGTCTCAGTCACTGACACCATTCATTACTGTAGTATATGGAGCAGGTATGCTGAAAGTAATTCTCTCTTTACTGAGTTACTTCATCCCATCAGTAGCAAGTTCTACAGCATATACAATGCTTAACTTCATGTCCAGTGCACCATTCTACTTTATGCCTGTATTAGTGGCATATGGTACAAGTAAAGTTTTAAAATCCAATCCTGCTTTTTCAATGGCAATTGCACTGACATTGGTATATCCGGATTTTAATACTATTATGACTGCCGGAGAAGCTACTACAATGTTTGGACTTCCTGTACATTTAGCTTCCTATGGTAGTACATTACTTCCAGGTATTTTTACAGCTATTCTATGTGCATATCTGGAAAGATTCTTCTACAGAGTAATTCCTGGATTATTCAGAAGTGTATTTGCTCCATTATGTGTATTCTTAATTGGTTTTCCAATCGTTGTATTAGCATTAGGTCCTATTGGTAATATTGTTGGTTCTTGGATTGTCGCAGGTATCATCTGGTTACAAGCACATGTAGGTGGATTTGCTCCGGGTATTATTGCCGCAGCTCAGCCATTCTTGGTTATGATGGGTGTAAATATGTTGCCTGTAGCTCCTATGATGGAATTGTTCTCTCGTACTGGGTATGATAACGTGTTCAGACCTGGTTGGATTTTACATAACATTTCTGAATGTGGTTCCTGTTGTGCTGTTGCTTTAAAAACTAAAGATAAAGAATTTAGGGCAACTGCATTATCAGCTGGTATCGGTGCTATGCTTTCCGGTGTTTCTGAACCTGCATTATACGGTGTTAGTCTTCGCTTGAAAAAACCGATGATTAGTATTGTAGCTGGTGGTATTGCTGGTGGTGCTGTTGCCGGGTTTATGGGTGCTAAAGCTTTTGCAATGGGTTATTCTTCTATCCTTGGTGTAGTTATTTTTGAAAAAACTATGGGAGCAATTCTTGCGGGTGTTGCTGTTTCCTTCGTGGTCTCATTTCTATGCACTTATGTTTTATATGATGGAAAGGGCATCAAATAAGTATGTTTAAGTTGTTTTCAAAAAAAGAAGAAAACACAAATGATTTTGCAGCTGTGGTAAGTGGGAAAATCATTCCACTTACTGCAGTGAATGACGATGTGTTTTCTAAAGGTATGATGGGAACCGGTGTTGCCATTGTGCCTGACGATGATGTAATTGTGGCTCCATGTGATGGAGAGGTCACAATGTTGTTTCCTACCATGCATGCATTTGGAATGAAAAATGAAGATGGTGTAGAAATACTGGTACATATCGGTATTGATACTGTAAATAAACAAGGTGTTGGATTTAAAAAGTTTGTAGATGCTGGCACAACAGTCCACAGAGGGGATAAAATCATTCGCATGAATTCCTATGATTTGAAACAGGAAGGATATGATCTGACAACAATGATGATTTTTCCTGGTTGTGAGAAGAAAATGAGTTTCACTACAGATGGATATGCAAAAAAAGGAAAAACAATAGTAGCTGAATATAAGAAAGAAGGAGAATAATATGGCATTTTTAAATAAAGAAGTAAAAAAGGAATTTCCTGAAGGATTTTTATGGGGTGGTGCAGTAGCTGCTAACCAATGTGAAGGTGCTTATCTAGAAGATGGCAAACAAATGTCTACTGCTGACATTAAAGCAAGAGGTTTTTTTGGAGGATTGAGAAGAGATGCAGATTATTATCCTACTCATAAGGCCATTGACTTCTATCATACCTATAAGAGTGATTTAAAATTGATGGCTGAAGCTAATTTTAATATCTTCAGAACATCTATCAACTGGGCCAGAATTTATCCGACTGGAGAAGAAGAAACTCCTAATCAAAAAGGACTTGATTTCTATCATGATATGTTTAAATACTGTCATGAACTTGGAATGAAAGTAATGGTTACTATTTCTCATTATGAAACACCATTATATTTAGTAGACACATATGGTGGATGGGATAATCGTAAATTTATTGGGTTTTATATGAAGTTTGTCAGAACGATTGTTGATAATCTTGACGATGTTGTTGATTACTGGCTGACATTTAATGAAATTGGTAACGCGGCTGTAAAACCTATCTGTTGGGATGCTGCATGTATTTATCCTGACAGCGAAAATCTGCTGCAAAGAATGTATCAGGCAGCACATCACCAGTTTGTAGCAAGTGCACTTGCAGTAAAGTATATTCACCAGCATTCTAACCATGCTAAAGTTGGGGCAATGATTGCGTACAAGACAGTGTATCCTTACACATGTAACCCAAAAGATGTTATTGCTGCTGAAAAAGAAAAGAGAAAAGAGTATTTCTTCTCCGATGTTCAGGTAAGAGGAAAGTATCCGGATTATATCTGGCAGTATTTTGAAGAAAATAATATCAAAATCACTTTTGAAGAGGGAGATGAAGAAATTATTGCTTCTTATCCTGTAGACTTCATTACATTCTCTTATTACAGAAGCAGAGTAGTATCTTCTGAAGAGACTGAAGCTGCTGAAAAGATTATTGATACAAATACACTTGAAGGTATTGTAAATCCATATTTACCAAAGACAGGATGGGGATGGTCAGTTGACCCAGACGGATTAATGCTGGCTTTACAGGATTTATATGACAGATATCAGAAGCCATTATTTATTTCTGAAAATGGATTAGGCGCTATTGACACGGTAGAGGAAGGTAATGTAATTAATGATGATTATCGTATTGATTACATGAGAAAACATGTTCAGGCTATGCAAAGAGCTATTGAAAAGGGTGTTGATCTGTTCGGATATACTATGTGGGGTCCTATTGATATTGTTTCTAATGGTACAGGACAAATGTCAAAGAGATACGGCATCATCTACGTTGATTTGGATGATGAAGGAAATGGTACAGGAAACAGATATCTGAAGAAGAGTTACAATTGGTACAAAACGGTCATTGGTACTAATGGCAAAGATTTAGGAATTGAATAAAAAATAGAAAAGATGTTCGGAAATCATAGAACATCTTTTTTATCAGGAGTTGTGAATATGGCAATATTGTTTTTAGATGTAGATGGGACATTAATTAATTATAAAGCACAAATACCATCATCAGCAAAAGAGGCGGTTATCGCAGCAAGAAAAAATGGGCATTTTGTATTTTTGTGTACTGGATGTTCTAAACAGGAAATACTGGAAAGACATTTTGATTTTGAATTGGATGGTTTTATTGGAGGAAATGGAAATTATATTGAAGTACAAGGCACAGAAATGTTTCATAAACCATTAACTTATGTTCAATGTAAACATTTTACAGATTGGTGTATTTCAAGATCTCTTGCCTATAGATTTGAGTGTAACAGTGGCATATATATCAGTGATGATTATATGGAAAAGTCAGTACAGGCTCGTATGAAATATGCATTTGGTAATAATAAATCAGCTGTAAATGCACCAATAAACCCAGCTTTTAGAAAAATGACATCAAAATATAGAGATGATGTAAACAAGACAGCATTTGTATTAAATAGTTATCAAGATTATCTGGATGCCGTGAAAGAGTTTAAGGATATGGTTGTGGGAACCTGGGGTGGAAAAGGGCAACTTGCCCTTTATGGAGATACCAGTCCCGAAGGAATCAGTAAAGAATTTGCTATCAATAAGTTACTGGACTATTTACATATGGATAAAAAAGAATCTATATGTTTTGGTGATTCTTCAAGTGATCTTCCTATGTTTAATGCCTGTAATATAAAGATTGCCATGAAAAATGGAAACGATGAAATAAAGCAAAAAGCAACCTATATTGCCGATGATGTAGATGATAATGGAGTATATAAAATGTTCAAACAACTACAAATCATTTAATATGATGCATATAAAAAACAATGTTAAATACATTTCAGAAGATTGTGAAATTTTGTGTATTCCTTTATGGCATGAATGGTTTTTAGATAGTATAGTACCTGACTTTAGAGGTTGAATAGTAAAAAATGGTGCAACACTCGAT
>NZ_QRQB01000045.1:0-3049 GCF_003475785.1 Coprobacillus sp. AF33-1AC
AAACCTATATCTTTATGTAAAGGTATAGGTTTGTCAACAATCTGAAACTATGCTAGGCATAGTTTTTATTTTACGTAATGTAAGTTTTCTAACATAACTCCGCATCCATTAGCAACACAATTTAATGCATCATCAGCAACAAATACTGGAACATTAAGTTCAGATTCTAATAATTGATCTAAACCTGTTAATAATGCTCCTCCACCTGTTAAGAAGATACCACGTGATACGATATCAGCAGCTAATTCTGGAGGTGTTTGTTCTAGAACGTGTTTAGTTTCTTTAACGATTGTTGCACATGTTTCTCTTAAGGCTAATTCTGTTTCATTAGAAGTTAATGTAATTGTATGTGGTAATCCAGTTACCATATCTCTACCACGTACTTCAATTGTTTTATCAGATAATCCTTTTACTGCTGAACCAATTTCAATTTTGATTTGTTCTGCAGTACGATCACCAATTAATAATTTATATTTATCTTTAACGAATTTGATAATATCTTCATCCATGACATCACCAGCAATTTTTAATGAAGAACTTGTTACAATATCACCTAATGATAATACAGCAATATCAGTTGTTCCCCCACCGATATCAATAACCATATTTCCTGTTGGTTTATTAATTTCTAATCCTGCTCCAATAGCAGCTACTTTTGGTTCTTCTTCGATAAATACTTTTCTTGCTCCACATCTTTCAGCAACATCTTTAATTGCTGATTTTTCAATTGATGTAATATTTGATGGACAACAAATTAAAATTGTTGGTCTTGAGAAAATTCCCTTTAAATTTAATTTATTAATAAAATGTGTTAATAAGATTTCAGTTACTCTAAAGTCAGCAATAACACCATCTTTTAAAGGTCTAATTGCTTGTACTCTTCCTGGAGTCTTACCTAACATATCCTTAGCTTCTTGTCCTACTGCTAAAGGTTTTTTAGTTTCGTCATCTATTGATACTACTGAAGGTTCATTAACTACAATCCCTTCACCTTTGACATAAATCAATATATTTGCTGTACCTAAATCGATACCAATTTCTTTAGATAATGCCATCGTTCGTCCTCCTTATTTTTTCTAGATTATTGTATCACGAATTTTATTAAATACAAGGACAAAAAACAAATAGTGATAATTTTTTCCATTATCACTATTTTAATTGATTATGCCTTGATTTTTGTTATTTCTTGATTAAAAAATTGTTGGGGATTAAGCACTTTATTATCCTTGGATAAAACGAAATGTAAATGACTTTTTAAATCCGATTCATACACATTTTCCCCACTTCTAGCAATCACTTGTCCCTGTTTTATTTTATCTCCTTTTTCAACCTTAATTGAATCAACAGATTGATATGTAGTGGTTATACCACTATCATTTAAAATTGATAAAGTCCAACCAAGTAAAGCATCATTTTCTTTTTTTATCACTGTTCCACTTGTTGCTGCCATCACATCAAAGGCTTCACCATTATTTTGATAATCTAGTCCATAATGAGGACGATAAACCCCTTCAAAATAAATAAGGGCTTTCTCTAAACGTTCCTCTTTTAAATGTGAATCATAATATTCTCTGGCAATTTGAATTTGATTAGCTACTGGCTTACATAACACCTCTTTATGTTCTTCAACTTTCTTTTCTTTTCTTTTTTCCACATTAACAACAGGAACTTCTTCAAAAGGTTTTAATTGATTAACAACGACTTGAAAAATCGCACTTCCACCCAGAAAAATAACTAAAGCACTAACTAAAAATAGCATTTTTTTATTTTTTTTAATAAAGTTTTTCATTATTTCACCTCAAAAGAATTGTGACCATAATAAAAATCTTTATGCTATCTTTTTTCAATTTTCACTCCTTGATAATAATGCTGAATAATCGTTTTATAATCATATCCTTCTTTTGCCATACCTTGAGCACCATACTGACTCATTCCCACTCCATGACCACATCCTTGAGTAATAAAACAATATTTATTTCCTTCTTTAATTATTTTAAAATCGCTAGAAGGTAAATTGAGGATTTCTCGTACCTCTCTTCCTGTATATATTTTATTACCAATTTGAATTTGATCAACGCGTCCACTTTTTTTATATGTTATATTTTTAAAATCTAGAGAATGTAATTTTGTTTTTAATTCTTGAACTGTAAAATAATTTTTCCTTTTAAAGCGAGGATCTTCATTTTTATCCCAATGAGAATCAACTGACTTCAAATAGGGTTGTGGACTCCCCTTAAAATAGTCTTCAACATTTTCACTATACCCGTTACTGCTAGAATAAAACAATGCTGAAATGCACTTACCTTGATAAGTAATAATTTCTCCTTTAGTATCCTTGATCGCTTTTTTTACTTTTTCCTTATACTCATGGTAATGTTCCTTCCAAGAAACTTGAATTTGTTGATCTGTTAAATATACTTGACTAGATGTTGTATTATCTACGCTAAGTAAACGTGAATAAACAAAAGTACGACTTGCCAGAACTTGTGCCTTAATTGCTTCCTCATGAAAAGAGGCAGGCATTTCTCCTGCAACAACCCCTAACAAATAATCATCTAATAAAATATTTTGGGTGTCTTGGTCTATTTTTACATGTACATATTCGTCTTTTTTTATATGTTTATAATAGACTTTCTTTTTAGTCATAGTAGGAACTTGAATAAAGAAAAAGGAAATGAATAAAAAAAAGACAATTCCTATCTTCATTATCATTGTTTTCATAGTATATCCTATGAATTCTAAAATAATTTAGAAATGAATTGTCATAAAATCTAAGATAAAAGATGCAAGCATGTAACCAATTGCTAGAGAAACAATAATATAAGTTAAATAAAATTGTTTCACTTTTCCTTTTAAAATAAAGTGTTCATAATTAAAACAACTTAAACCATACATTGTCATCAGTATTGAACCTAAAATGACAATAAATTTTACAATGTCATAACTCATACGCTTCTCCTTGATAAATAAAAAAACATCATATACATGATGTTCAATTCTAAATGGTGACTCGTACGGGATTCGAACCCGTGAATGCATGCGTGAAAGG
>NZ_QRQB01000046.1:0-2697 GCF_003475785.1 Coprobacillus sp. AF33-1AC
TTCAGTTAATTGACGAGCAACGTCATCTTTAATAGTTACACCTTCAGCTTCTAAACGTGCAATCGTATCTGCAAATTGTGGTAAGTATTTTTTATGAGCAATTAATAATTCGTCCATCACTCGTTTCATATTTCCTCCTGAAACTGTTTGTGGATTTAAAATGAATGCTTGCATTAATAGTCCATAATCTCCGGTTACAGCTGCTTCTTCAACACATAATTCCATGTTCTTCATGCATTGTAACCATCCTCTTTGTGCTGGTTGTAATTCACCAAAGGCAATCGCTCTGGCTCCTGATGATCCAATATAAGCTGAGACTTCTACAGCACAGTCTGCTGGTAAATCTGGTACGGCACCATTATTTTTAGTTGTTACGACGATATGAGTAAGTTTATTAGCGTAGATTGAAGCAATTGTTTCACAGGCTGCATCTGAATAATGTGCTCCTCCTCGTCTTGCTAGTTGTTCTGGTTTATGATCTAGATTTGGATCTTTGTATAATTCAAATAATTCATGTTCTGTTTGTTGTACTTGTTGTCCACGTGTTCCCATATCAGGATCATTGTATTCTTGTAATCCATGTTCTAACATTTCTTGTTCACGATAATAATATCGATGATATCCACAAGGGATCATATTCATTTGAAGTAATTGTTCTTTAAAGAAAGGAATATCATGAATATTGGCAGGGATTCCCATATCTTTACCTTCATACATGGCTTCAATGATGTCTTTAGTCACTTCATGACCATGTTCATCAAAGACCTTATGCCAATGGAAATGATTGATACCAGCAAACTTATAAGTTAACTGATCGATTGTTTTACCAATTGTTTTAGGTTCATCTAACATAGCACCAACAGGAACATTACATAAACCAATAACCTTATCCCATTTACCATATTTCATAACAGCTTCAGTTACCATTCCAGATGGATTAGTGAAGTTAATAAGCCAGGCATCAGGACATAATTCTTTCATATCTTCAACGATTGATAAGATAACCGGAATCGTTCTTAAAGCTTTAAACATACCACCAGCACCATTCGTTTCTTGACCTAACATACCATAGCTAAAAGGAATTCTTTCATCTTTGATACGGGCATTTAATAAACCAACTCTAAATTGAGTGGTAACGAAATCAGCATCTTTTAAAGCTTCTCTACGATCTAATGTTAAATGGACCTTAACATCATAAGGGGAAGCATCCCACATACGTTGAGCCATTTTACCAACAATTTCTAATTTTTCTTTACCATCTTCAATATCAATTAACCAGATTTCTTTGATAGGAAGTTCATCATATCTTTTGATAAATCCTTCCATTAATTCAGGTGTATAACTGCTTCCGCCACCGATTGTTACAATTTTTACAGGTTTTTTATTCATTTATCTTTCCTCCTTGATTACACATATGATTATAGACAAAAAAGCAAGACATTACTTTATTTTTTCACTTAACGAAAATAAAAAGAAGCTATGCTTCTTTTTTATAACTTAGGATAAATATTGTTGATAGAATTAAAATAAAACCAATTAAATCAAATACTGTAAATGAAGAGTGAAGCCATACACACATAAAAAATGTTGCGCTTACAGGTTCAAGTGCTCCAATCAGCGAAGCACGCATAGCCCCAATATAATGTACACCTAATAGATATAATGAAAATCCCAATGCTGTTCCAATAACGATAATGCCAAGAACCCCGATGATACCAATAAAATCTAATGATACTTGAATAGTCCACACTTTACCGATGATACCTAAAACAATACCACCAATTAACATAGCATAACCAATAGGAATTAAACTTCCCCATCTATTCATAAGATTTCTTGGTAATAGCGAATAGAGAGATGCTGATAAACCAGCCATAACACCCCAAAATAATCCCAAAGGAGTAATATTCATTTCATGAATATTACCATGAGTGGCAAGAATAAATGTTCCACTAAAGGCAAGTAGTATACAAATAATTTCTTTTTTGTAAGGTAATCTTTTACAAACAAGACATGTATATAACATAATAAATACTGGATTAAGATATTGTAGTATAGCTGCCGTAGAACTATTTGAATGATAAATAGCAGTCATATATGAATATTGACAAAACATTAAACCACATATAGAAAAACAAATAAGTTGAATTACATCTGATTGATGTTTCCAAATAGCAATAGACTTCTTCCTATCTTTAATAAAACAAATAATCAATAATATAATGCCTGCTCCTAACATTCGCATGGTTGTTAACCATGTTGTGTTAAGATGATAATTTTGAAACAAAAATTGTCCTATTGTTCCTGATAATCCCCAAAAAATACCGCCAAGTGCGGTTAAAATAACCCCCTTTTTCATTATGATCACCTCTTATTGTAGACATTCTAACAAAATTGATTATCATTGACAAATAAATATTTATAGCACTCATAAATAAATAGTGGTAAAATAATATATGCGACGTGGTGCGCTAGCTCAAGTGGATAGAGCACACGCCTCCGGAGCGTGGGGTAAGGCGTTCGAATCGCCTGCGTACCGCCAAATTGCCGGTGTAGCTCCAATGGTAGAGCAACTGACTCGTAACCAGTAGGTTGCAGGTTCGATTCCTGTCACCGGCACCAGTTTGATTTTTGAAAACTAACTACAAAATGAACTGAACCCAATTTGTTGGACAGATGAATTTCAGATAGTAACGA
>NZ_QRQB01000047.1:0-2472 GCF_003475785.1 Coprobacillus sp. AF33-1AC
AAAGTGATATTTATGTACTGGCAAGGTACGTTTATATCATACAAGAAAAATATATGATTAAACATATGGTAATGTGGAATCTTCAAGAAGGTAAAACTGTTGAAGACGCTAAAATGGTTAAAAGTAAATTAGAAGGTTTAAAAAATGAAATTGATTTTTTAAAGGAGATACATGTTTATTTAAACTATTTAACTTCTAGTGATCGACAAATCGTTTTAGAATGCTTATTTGAAACAGAAGATGATTTAAAAGCTTATCAGGTTCATCCTAAACATGTGGCGGTAAGTAATTTTGTAAAAAGCGTGACAAACGATCGTGTATGTATTGATTATCAAATGTAAGGATGAAATAAATGAGTGAATTAGAAGATTATTATGGTAAGTTTTGTGAAGAAAAAAGATTAACAAGAAGGCATGGTCAAGTTGAATATTTGACATCTATGCATTTTATTCATCATTATTTACATGACAAAAAAGCACGTATTTTAGATATTGGTGCGGGTACGGGACGTTATAGTGTGGCACTCGCTAATGAAGGTTACCAAGTTGATGCCATTGAACTTGTTAAATATAATTTAGGAGTCCTTAAAGCAAAAAAAAGTAGTGTGAAAGCATATCAAGGGACAGCATTAGATTTATCTCGTTATCAAGATGAAACTTTTGATATGACACTCCTCTTTGGACCGATGTATCATTTATATTCTTTTGAAGATAAGGTTAAGGCTTTAAGTGAAGCTAAACGTGTAACGAAGATGGGTGGCATGATTTTGGTTGCTTATTGTATGAATGATTATAGTATTATTATTCATGGATTTAGAGATGGTTACATAAGGGAAGCCATTAAACAAGGAAAGATCACGGATGATTTTCATACAGTATCTCATCCTAAAGATTTATATGATTATGTAAGAGTTGAAGATATTGATCGTTTTAATCAAGCAGCAGGATTAAAACGAATTGAGATTATTGCTGCAGATGGACCGGCTAATTATATGCGACATACTTTAAAAGAGATGGATGATGAAACTTTTGATTTATTTATGAAATATCATTTATCTACATGTCAAAGAAAAGATATGTTAGGAAGTAGTGGACATACATTAGATATATTAATAAAAGAATAGAGGGATAAGAAAATGAAAGTAAAAGTACATAATGAAATTAAAGATGTAACTCGTGAAGAAATGGAAGAAGAAGTTGTTCGTTATTATGATGCTACTGGAGCTAAACATTTCTATATGGAAGTAGAAGAAATGGATGATGATGAATTAAAAGCATTATATGAAAATTCATATGCTAGTGAAGAATAAAAGAACCAATGATGGTTCTTTTATGGTTTTATTTAACTGAAAAAGTTATTTCATTAAAAGGACTGTGATATTCAATGGTTGAACTTTGTTTATCAACAAAACAAGTAATTTTAAAAATAAAATCATAGTCATAGCACAATTCTAAAAGAGAGTTGAATTCTTGATAGTTTATTGAAAAAGGAATATAGTCATCACTTTGTATGCTGTAATTTACTTGTAAAGTGGCTTTATTTTGATATATTTGCCAATCAATGAGTGTTTCAGGAATACCCCAATTAATTAATATAAAGGAAATAGGATCGATGATATCCTCTTCAAATTGTGCTTTTGATGTTAAAATCAATGAAATTGAATAACTTTCCATATTTTCACCTCTTATTTATTATAATAAGGTAATAATAGATTAACATGGGTGAAATATGTGAAATTTTAGAAGGAGAAAATTATGTTAAAAGCTGTAATCTTTGATATGGATGGATTAATGATAGATAGTGAAAGGGTAACATATGAAGGCTATGTAAAAGAATGTGGTAAACGTGGATATACTATGGATTTAGCATTTTATCGTCAGGTTTTAGGGTTGCCGTTAAAACCGGTATATCAAATGTTTTATAATCATTTTGGAAATGATTTTCCAATGGATGAAATTATTAAAGATGTTCATCAATATATGGCTGATTTATTTAAAGAAAAAGGAGTGCCTATTAAAAAAGGGTTAGTTGAATTGTTAGAGTATTTAAAAGAACATGGATATAAAACAATGATAGCTACTTCAAGTAATCGTGATCGAGTTGATGTGATTTTAAAAGATAGTGGCATTGAAAAATATTTTGATGACTCCATTTGTGGTGATGAAATAGCAAAAGGGAAACCTCATCCAGATGTCTTTTTAAAAGCATGTGAAAAATTAGGGGTTTTACCTGAAGAAGCACTTGTTTTAGAAGATAGTGAAGCAGGTATTCAAGCAGCGTATGATGGACATATAAAGGTCATTTGTGTGCCTGATATGAAATATCCTCGTCAAGAATACCAAGAGAAAACTTATGCTATTGTTGATTCATTAGAAGATGTAACACAAATTATTAAAACTCAAAAATTATAAACAGTTAAAAATTTGGTAATTTAAAATAACTTGTGGTTGAGATTGTTTCGGCCAATAAGAC
>NZ_QRQB01000048.1:0-2214 GCF_003475785.1 Coprobacillus sp. AF33-1AC
GGTAATTTAAAATAACTTGTGGTTGAGATTGTTTCGGCCAATAAGACAATTTGTGGTTCAGATGACCACATACAATTTAAAACTTAATCACAAGGTGTTTATAATACCAATTAGGGACTAGATGCAAATCTAGTCCTTCTTTTTTGGATACATATAATATGTTGCGTCATCATTTAACACATACATAACCCTATTTCTAAATCGTTCCCAGTTTCTATAGCCATTAGAATTATGCTTTATATTCTTGATGGTTTTATTTCTGTTTTCAATGATTCCATTATTAACTCGTTTTGTCTTCTCAGGATTGACTTTTATAAATGAGTTTATAATCTCATTTTTCCATCTCACCATTGTATTCCCAAATTCATTCATGATTGGAATACTGCTCGATTTGAATTCTCTAATAAGTTCATTAAGATTGTCCTTTGCGGTATCTGTATCGGATTTATCAAAGAATCTTTTAAGTTCATCCTTAAGATATAGGGCCTCCTCGAGCTGACTGTCTGTTTTGATCATATACTCGACAAGGTCATAGTAATTGTAATATCCTTCAAGAACACGATTGTATTTCTTCTCCATGTCTGGATCAGATATCTTATCGTCATTCTTGAGAAGAAGCCAGTTGAATTTCTTCAATACATAGTACTGCTTCTGCATTTCTCTGTGCTTCGTAACTTCACAGGAGGAGTGGTTTATTTCTTTGAAATTCGGATTAGGCTTGACTCTGTTCATTGCATCGATTCTGATTCTTTCAAGTCTTCTGTTGAATTCCTGGACAAGGTGGAATTTATCTAATGAATTGACTGCATTAGGAAACATGAGTTTCGTTACTATTCTATATGTTTCCCACATGTCAGTAGAGACGACTTTAACATTAAGTCTTTCTTCACGAGGAATAAGAGAAAGATAATTCATTAGATCATACTTTCTTCTTGAAGGAAGCAGGTCGATGACATTCTGAGAATTAAAATCAAGAAGAACGCATACGTAATCACCTTTTGATGATGAAAATGCATAGACTTCATCTATACATATACATTCAGGAAGTTTTCTTCTTGATATATTGACGTGTCTGTCAAATATATAGGCGGCTGCAGTTGGAGATATATGATATCTATGAGCGACTGCAGTAAATGTTTCATTAGGCTTTTTTAGATCATTAAGGACATTATATACGGTCGTTAGTGAAATCTTCATGCCTTCAGTGGTAAATGGATTGTGCTCATAGAATGTCTTTGAGCATTCGGGGCAGATATATCGTCTGGCCTTATAATTGATGAAGCAAGGTATCCCGCTAAGAATTGAATGCGTAATCTTCTTGTGTGTATATGAATGAGTTTTTGATGTTTCAGTACCACACACAGGGCACCTGTAGGGTTCGACAGCCAAAAGCACATGAACATGTACGCCATCAAACTGATGATGGACTTCAATAGAGCTGATTTTTCTATTGTCCAGGTTAAATAGTTTAAGAATATAGTCGTTATTAATGCTTTCCATAGTGAAAGTCCTCCTTATGATTCAAGAATAGATGAAAAGGGAGGAATAATAAACAAATCATGTGTGGTAACGAAAGATAAAAAGAGATTTCTGGAATTGAACAGACAGATATGATAGTAATCTCCAAAGCAGTTTACAAATCTGGTGTGGAAATAGGAAATGAGAGAATTATCAATTTCAGCATCGGTATTTTTGTGCACAATAATACTAATCATATCATCATATGAAACAGAAGATATAAAAGGAATCATAGGAGAAAGAAGAACTGCATGAGTTGAACCGCAGTGAGGACATATTAATCTGGTGATTCTAATTGAACTATTTTTAAAAGCTCTATAATAATAAGCATGAACCTTTAGACCGGATTCATTGCACTTTGGACAATGAACAGAAGAAAAATCCAGGGAACTAATGACAGAAGAATAAATATTCTGATTAATTGTATTGATTTTTTTGTGAAATTCTATTATTATCATAGTGTTCTTATGGACAGGATAATGAATCAAACTTTGGTCGGGATGGTTTATTATCCTTTTTCTTTCTATAGGATTATAAGTAAATCATAATAAAAAAATTCATTAATGACATCAAAAAATGATGAAAATAATGAAATTTATTTTAAACACATAAACCACATGGATTTTATATATGGGTAATGTTACTACCAATACTATTTTTGTTTAAAACTAAAATATCAGATTATTTTAAATACTC
>NZ_QRQB01000049.1:0-1761 GCF_003475785.1 Coprobacillus sp. AF33-1AC
ACGATATTTTAAAGCGGACCTCTAAGCTACAGATATTTTAATATACCTAACTAAGCACATATGTGCTTTTTTATTTTGTTTTTATTAATTCATATCGAATTACTATGAAATTATGGTGACAAGGAGAAAAAAACATGATATAGTAAAAAAAGAAGGTGATTAAATGAAGATTTCAACAAAAGGAAGATATGCTTTACGACTTATGATAGATCTTGCTTTACATCAAGAACAAGGACATGTTTCTTTAAAGGATGTATCTAAAAGACAAGATATTTCGATTAAATATCTTGAACAAATTGCTTCACCATTAGGGAAAGCAGGACTAATTAAAAGTACAAGAGGTCCTCAAGGAGGATATTCATTAGCTAAACCGGCTAATCAATATACACCAAAAGAAATATTAGAAGTCGTTGAAGGAAAGATTGCATGTGTAGCATGCTTGGAAGATGAAGAAAATACTTGTCCACGTTATGGAACTTGTCCGACAATATCTTTTTATGAAGGTTTAAATAAAGTGATTATTGATTATTTAGAATCTTATACATTAGAAGATTTGGTGGAAATGAGCAAAAATAAAGTTTGGGACTATGTCATTTAAAATGTGTTTATACACATTTTTTTTATTAAACATAATCATATGAGTTGACATCTAAGATAAAAAGTTTTATAGTAATACCATAGTAATCCTATAGGAAATAAGGATGAAAATGAAAGGGGCTTATTATGGCAGATATTAAAAATGGTTTTGTAGATTTAGTAGGAAATACACCACTAGTTAGATTAAATAAAATTATTAAAAAAGATGATTTAAAAGCAGATGTTTTAGCAAAATTAGAATATTTTAATCCCGCTGGTTCAGTAAAGGATAGAATTGCTAAAGAAATGGTATTAGATGCTTTAGATAAAGGGTTAATTAAAGAAGGGGCTACATTAATTGAACCAACATCAGGAAATACTGGAATTGGACTTTCTGCAGTAGCAACATCATTAGGTTTAAAAATTATTATTACAATGCCTGATACAATGAGTGTTGAAAGAAGAAACTTAATGAAAGCTTATGGTGCCAAGTTAGTATTAACACCAGGTAGTGAAGGAATGAAAGGGGCTATCGCCAAAGCTAAAGCTTTAGCTGAAGAAATTCCAAACAGTTTTATTCCAGGACAATTTGAAAATCCAGCTAATCCAATTGCACATTATAAAACAACTGGTCCAGAAATTTATGATCAAACTGATGGTAAAGTAGATATCTTTGTTGCCGGAGTAGGTACAGGAGGAACAATATCTGGTATTGGTAAATATTTAAAAGAAAAAAATCCAAATGTAAAAGTTGTTGCTGTTGAACCAGAAAGTTCACCAGTTTTATCAAAAGGTCAAGCTGGTCCTCATAAAATTCAAGGGATTGGTGCTGGATTTGTACCAGAAACATTAGATACTGCAATTTATGATGAAGTGATTACAATTTCTAATGAAGATGCTTTTGCTACAGGAAAAGAAATTGCTAAAACAGAAGGAATTTTAGTAGGTATTTCATCAGGAGCTGCATTAACAGCAGCAAAACAATTAGCTTTAAGAGAAGAAAATAAAGGTAAAACAATTGTTGTCTTATTACCAGATGGTGGCGATCGTTATATGTCTACACCACTTATTCAAGAATAAAAAAATCCACGAAATGTGGATTTTTTGGTATATTAAAATATCTGTAGCTTAGAGGTCCGCTTTAAAATATCGTGGGGAGGAACCTATAAAATATCTAGGGGATGT
>NZ_QRQB01000049.1:1771-1975 GCF_003475785.1 Coprobacillus sp. AF33-1AC
CTTTAAAATATCGTGGGGAGGAACCTATAAAATATCTAGGGGATGTAAATACATCTCCTTTTTTGTTACAATTTTTTTGTCTAGTTCTGGTTATATGAATTATTATGAACAAAGAATTATTAAAGTTATTTGACATTAAGGATGAATCTGTTAATTCTTTTTTTATCGATCATAAAGATTCCCTTTATGAAATTAGTATTTGTT
>NZ_QRQB01000005.1:0-90498 GCF_003475785.1 Coprobacillus sp. AF33-1AC
ACGATATTTTAAAGCGGACCTCTAAGCTACAGATATTTTAATATACCGATATATTCTTAAAATAATTGAATATTTGTCAAAAGAAATGGAGAAGATTTACTTCTAATCCATTTTATTTAAAAAGTCTTTGTTACTTGTAAATGATAAACAACTCATTCTAACTTCATCTAACTCACCTAAACCCGCATAAAACCGTCTATTCCAATCTAAAGATAAATTTAATGTTAAGAAAGTGTAAAGTTTATTTACATTACGTTAAGAAAATGTTAATCTACGTAAGGATATAGGAGGTTTTGTATGAAATTAGCAAATATATTTTCTATGCTAGGTGGTTTAGCCCTATTTTTATATGGAATGAATATGATGTCTAATGGACTAGAACTCGCAGCTGGAAACAAAATGAAAACAATTCTTGAAAAATTAACATCCAATCGTTTTCTTGGCGTTTTAGTAGGTGCATTAGTCACTGCCATTATTCAATCATCATCTGCAACAACAGTGATGGTTGTAGGATTCGTTAATTCTGGATTAATGTCACTAACAAGTGCGGTATGGGTCATTATGGGAGCAAATATTGGTACTACGATTACCGGTCAGTTAATCGCTATTGATATTACAGCTATTGCCCCTTTAATTGCTTTTATTGGTGTAGCCATGATTGTCTTTTTCAAAAGTAAAAAACTGGATGCATTAGGAACTGTTATTGGTGGTCTTGGTATTTTATTTATCGGAATGGAAACAATGTCTAATGCGATGATTCCTTTAAGAACAATGCCAGAATTTGTAGGATTAATATCTAAATTCCAAAATCCATTTATTGGTATTCTAGTTGGAGCTGGATTTACAGCTATTATTCAATCTTCATCTGCTTCAGTCGGAATACTACAAGCATTGGCTCGTAGTGGCGTAATGACATTACCATCTGCTATTTATGTTTTATTTGGACAAAATATCGGAACATGTATTACATCAGTACTTGCTTCAATTGGAACAAGTAAAAACGCTAAACGAACAACCATTATTCATTTATCATTCAATATTATTGGAACCATCATCTTTGTTACAATTAGCATGTTATTCCCATTTGCTCATTTAGTTGAAAGTATTACACCACATAATGTAGCAGCACAGATTGCTAATGTTCATACAATATTTAACGTAACAACTACTCTTTTACTTCTTCCTATAGGTACTAAATTAGTTGATTTAACTTATCTTGTTTTACCAGAAAAACATGATGAAACTGAACATATGACACTTAAATATCTAGATTTTAGTATCTTTAACAATGATTATCATATTGGTACAAGTGCTATTGCGAATACACAATTATTCAATGAAAGTCAACATATGTTAAATTTAGCTAATCATAATGTTAAACGATCATTTGAATTACTTGATCATTTTTCTCAAGAAAAATATGAACGTTTATTAAAAGATGAAGAATATATTAATTACTTAAATCAACAAATTATCGATTTTACAACAGCTGTTATTTCAAATGAATTTCCTACCGAAGGATCTCAAACAATTGTCTTATTCTTAAAAGTGGCTTCAGATTTAGAAAGAATTGGTGATCATGCAATCAATATAGCCAATAGAGCAAAAGCTTTATCTGAAGATGATACTCACTTCTCTATTGATGCTATTAAAGAAATCAGTATCATGGAAAGTCTATGTAATAATATTCTTGATGAATTAGTTATCTTAGACTATGATGAATTTAAAAATCTTGTTGATAAAGTTGATGTGATGGAAGACAATATTGATAAAACACAACATCAATTTACAGTTAACCAATTACATCGTTTAAAAGAAAAACAATGTACAACAGAAAACAGTATTATTTATACAAAAATTCTAACTGACTTTGAACGAATTGGTGACCATGGTTTAAACATTGCTGAAAGTTTATATCATATAAGAAAAATTATGAATACCATGAAGATGATTAAACCAGAACCCGAAACACTTAAAGAAGCCTAAATATTGAGAACTAACATAAGTTAGTTCTTTTTATTATAAAAAAATGATTGCGTCTATCACTATAGACTGCAATCATTTTTAATAACTATTTATAATTTCTTACCATTAATCATCTATTTTTATTACTTTTTTATTTGGCTATAAATAGCCATTTTTCTCCATATATTCACTCATATTTTTTTAATCTGCTTCGTCCATTTGTCGTCCACAATAATAAAAATCTTCTTATATAATATATATAGAAAAAATATATATTCTAGCAATTATAATACTATCTATATTAGAAAATTATAAGTGATAAGATTCCCTGCCTTGAAATGTGCAAATGGTCTCCTAAGCAGTATCGGGTTTCTATGATCACAGTAAATGAATATGTACTGCAATTTACGATTCAAATAATAGCAGTAAGAAAGTATCTGATAAGAATAAAATTGAAATGAGGCAAATTATCAGAACTAAAATATCTCTTTTTCAGAACATTTTGAAGATAGATTACAAGATAGAGAAGTAGACATAGCTGATGTAGTAGATGCTATTAGAAATCCTCTAAAAACAAATAAGTCAAAACTGACACACAATGCAAAACATCATTTAAAATCATAGAATAAATGCTACAATTTATATAGATCCTAATATTGGTATCATAACCACAGTACACAAAACACATTTTAAAATTGCTAAAAAACTATTAGACGGAAAGGAAGATTGAAATGCGATTAAGTTTAACAAAAAATGAAATTGAACTTTTGAATAAATTTGATATTTTTATTGATGAAAATAAAGATTATAGTGAGGATGAGTTGTTAGATTTGTCTGAATCTATTTACGATCAAGAATCTTTTAATTATGAAAAACCAATAGCTAAACAATTGGCGCATTTAGGAGATAAATTACAAGATTTAATAAATGAATAAAATCAAAGATTGCCTACTCTCAATGTAGATACTATAAGTTTTTTAATTGTATTACGTATACCAAAATAAAAACGTGAAAAAAACAAGATGGTTTTAATGATTAGTATTATGTTTTTGATGCTATCATTCCAATATATCCAGGTACATTCCGTTATAGGTTCAATAAGGATTTAAAGAATGTTAATGTTAAACATATTACTATCTATGGGTTTCGACATAGCCATGCCAATTATCCTCTATCCAATCCTACAATAAATAAAAGTCTAGTTGCCAAAGAATGGAACATTCTATTGAATGCTAAAGAACACATACGCTTATATTTATGAAAAAAGGCGTACTGCTTTTGTTGAATATATAGAAAAATTATAGGTTTGTCGTCCACAAAAACAAAAAAGCCTCATAAAAACGAGGCTTTTTTAATTTAATCTAGCTCTTCTCCGTTAGTTTCGATAACATGTTTATACCAATCAAATGATTTCTTTTTACTTCTAGAGAAATCACCTTCATGTTTATTATTATAATTAACATAGATAAAACCATAACGTTTATCATATTCACCAGTAGAGGCAGAAACAATATCAAATGGTGACCACATTGTATAACCTAATAAATCTACACCATCATAATCTACAGCATCTCTCATCGCTTGAATGTGTTCTTTTAAATAATCAATTCGATATTGATCATCTATTGTACCATCAGCCTCTTTTTTATCATAAGCACCAAAACCATTTTCTACAATCATCATTGGTAATTCAAAACGATCATTAAACCAGTTTAGACACCAACGTAATCCTAAAGGATCAATTTGCCATCCCCAGTCAGAAGCTTTTAAATATGTATTTCTAACAAAGTCTTCTGGTACATAATCAAAAGTCTTTTCATTACGTCCTTGATATTTTGTAGCAAATGACATGTAATAAGAGAATCCAATGTAATCTACTTTGCCTGCTTCTAAAATAGCTTTATCTTCTTCAGTAATAAAATCATATCCCTTTCTTTCAAATTTCTTTAAGATATGACGAGGATAATGTCCTCTTGCATGAACTTCTACATACCAGTATTTTTGATGCATTGCACCTAATGCATTCATAACATCTTCTGGTTTTGGTGAAGCTGGATAAACACCGTTCATACCTATCATACATCCTACTTGTAAATCAGGATTAATTTCATGTGCTGCTTTTACAGCTAATGCTGAAGCAACTAACTCATGGTGAGCTGATAAATACATTAAATATTCTGCATCATCACCTTCTTTAAGTAAAATGGCACCTTCTTGAATCAAGTTATGTTGTGTAACATCAGCTTGATTATTAATTTCATTAAAAGTCATCCAGTATTTTACTTTATGTTGGTATCTTTCAAAACATACTTTAGCAAATTTAACAAACATATCAATGGCTTTACGATTTCTAAAACCACCATATTCTTTAGCTAATGCCCAAGGCATTTCAAAATGTGATAAAGTAATAACTGGTTCAATTCCATGTTTAATTAATTCATCAAAAACATCATCATAAAATTTTAAACCTTCTTCATTAGGTTGATCTTCATCCCCTCTTGGAAAAATTCTAGTCCATGCAATAGAAGTTCTAAATGCTTTAAATCCCATTTCAGCCATTAAAGCAATGTCTTCTTTATAATGATGATAGAAGTCTACACCAACATGGTTAGGATAATCTTCACCAGGAATAACACCATCTGTTAATCTTCTTGGTGCTCCTGTTACATTATCACCTGCAGTTTCAACGTCAGTACAACTGATTCCTTTTCCTCCTTCTTGCCAAGCTCCTTCACATTGGTGTGCTGCAACAGCGCCACCCCATAAAAAGTCATCTCTAAAACCCATTATTTTACCTCCAATTTATATTACTTATTATAGTATACTATAAATTACTATGTTTTAAATATTTTTTTAAAAAATTAAAATAATATATTGAATTTATCATAGGCGAGAACTATAATGCAGGTGTAAAAAGAAAGAAGGCAACAATATGAGTGATTTAGAAAAAAAATTAGAAGATGAAGCAAAGGATGCGTTTGATAAATACTTTACTTACGACATCCAAGAAAAAAAACATCATCAATCTAAAGACTACACTAAAGAACAAATGAAAGATATTGTCTTAAAAGAAATTGATGACAGTGAAAAGAAATTAAAAGAAGCTTATTCTTTAAAAGAAAAACTTGAAAAAAGTATTGATCAACAAGCTGAATCATCACTAAAAAAGTATTTTAAAGAATAAAAATAAGAGCTATGCTCTTATTTTTTTATATACTCAAATGGAATCCATCCTACATCATTATGACAAATTCCATATGCATAATGTCCATAAATCCCTGCTATCCTTATTTTATCTCCCTTGTTCACTGATAAAAAACAATCTATATAATCATCTAAACAGTATGCTTTATTATTTTTATAGTATAAAAATTCATTTTTTATTGGAAAAATTGCTTGTGTATCAATTTGTTTACATAACGAAAACTCTTGCCCCTGTTTTAATATTTCAACTTCAAAATGAGGCCATGCTATCTTATGAACATGTTTAGAATTAATACTTACAGAATGTGTAACTTCATAGATTGGGAAAGGTTGTACATATTCTTTTTTTAATGTCAATTTATGATTTTTTGATTCAACAACAAGTGCATTCATTTGACTAATCATCTTTACACCTGTTCCACCATCCAAACAAATAATCCTTTTTTCATTATTAATAATAATATGATTGTCTATTTTATTTTGATATTGATTTGAAGTAGGCAAATGACCAACTACAACATAATCATTCAAACAATGTCCATCTTGATAAAAAGTTTTTGTTTCAATCATTGATGATAAAGAGCCATTATACCAATCTGTTCTTTTTTCTATGCCAGCATGAATGAATAAAAATTCATTAAAATGTAAAGATAATGGTAATGTATGTAAGTAATCTAGATAAGGCTTTAAATAAGTTTGAACTTGTTTTTGTAAATAATGAGGATCAGCTTTTCTATCCAGTTTTAAAGCAGTTAATGCTTGATCTATCATCCCGCTTTTACCAATATGACTGACATAATGCATCATTTGACTAGCATAACGTTGATCATTGATGAGTGTTTCTATTGCATACTCGCAATTACCTAATAATACAAATACTCGATTTGATTCTTGTTGTAACTGTTTTAAATATCTTATAGTTTGTAATGTTTGGGTTCCCTTTTCAACAAAATCTCCAACAATAACTAAATAATCACCTTTTTGATAATGAACGCGTTCTAACAGCGATTTAAAACGATCTAGATGGGAATGAATATCACTAATAGCAATTAGACGATAATCCTGATTTACTTTTTTTATAATATGATTTATTTTTAACACATGTTTCCCTCCACATATCTATTATACTCCATAACGAAAAAAAGTCATTTATATGACTTTAATCAATCCAACCAAAATGTTTACAAGCATTATAAATACCATCTTTATCACAATCATCAGTAACATAAGTTGCTTTAGCTTTAAGTTCATCAATAGCATTTCCCATAGCAATACTTGTCCATTCATCTCTAAACATGCTTAAATCATTCTTTTCATCGCCAAAAACAACAACATCTTTATAATCACCTTGAAAGTGATCGACAATCATTTTAATTCCTACCGATTTATCACCTGGTTCCACAAATAAATATTCTTTATGAAAACGACACCAAGGAAGCTCTTTTAATGATTCTAATTGTTGTTCCTCAGGACTATAACAAGCTATATACACTTTGTAAATTTTATCATAATCTAAAGGATTCAATCCTTCTTTCACTTCTGTTTTCATATAAACATCATGCGTAAAATCATAAAAGCGATGATCTGGTGCTAATCTTCTCGTTTTATTATCTGGTGAAATAGCCCAAATAAATCCTTTTTCTTTACACTCATTAATCAAATTAATACATTTTTGATAATCCAAAGGCTTAATATCAATCAACTGATCATGAATGGTAATTCCATTACCACCATCACTTACCATGTTTTCAAAACCTAAATCATGCATGTGATCAACTGCCATAGCATAGCTTCTTCCTGTTGCTATAGCAACAAAATGTCCTTTTTCTTTTAATAATGCTATAGCTTTTTTTGTTGATTCTGGTATATATTGTTTTCCCGGTGTACCTACCGCAAGTGTCCCATCTATATCAAAAAAGAAATATTTTTTATTCATTCTGTTCACCTCGCTTGTAACTATAGCATAATTATTTTTTTATACTAATAATTTACAAAATGAGAAAAAAAGAGCACACTTTGAAAATGTACTCTTACATATAATTATGGTCAATTTGAATGACTGTAAAGCAATATGGATATTGTTCTTGAATCTTTTTAGTAATCATATTTTTTAGTTCTTGATGATTAATCTGATCTGATGGTGGTACGACAACATCAAAAATCAAGTTTGTATGCGTCTTCCCTGGAACCATTCTAAAATCATGAATCGAATATTCAGGATTAAGATCATGTACTATTTTTTGAGTTAAATCACGATACTTTATCATATCTTTGTTTTCAACATCAATTGGATCCATATGAATTGTTGTCAATATATGAAATTTTTCATGTATGCCTCTTTCAATTAAATCAATTTGATCATGTACGACCATCATATCATCATGACAATTTACTTCCACATGTAATGTTAAAAACAAACGTCCAGGACCATAATCATGTAACAAAATATCATGTACTCCTAACGGTTTATCAAATGACATAATAAAATCTTTAATTTCTTGAATAAACTCTTTATCTGGAGCAAGACCTAACAGTGGATTAACCGTATCTTTAAAAACTTCAACCCCTGCTTTTAACACGATAATTGAAACGATTGTACCAAAAATACCATCTACAGGTAACGTAGTAAATAATGTTAAAACTAATGAACATAAAGTAGCAAAAGTTGTCATAACATCATTCAAACTATCTTGACTTGCTGCTTTTAATGTAGATGAATCTATCTTTTTACCAACGAAAGCATTAAAATGATACATCCATAATTTAATAAAAATAGAAGCAATCAAAATAATAACAGCAATCCAACTGAATAATACTTTTTCTGGATAAATAATCTTTAATACAGAATCTTTTAATGATTGTATTCCTACCAATAAAATTAAAAAGGAAATAACTAAACCTGCAATATATTCATAACGACCATGCCCATAAGGATGTTCACTATCAGCATGTTTATTAGATAATTTAAAACCAAATAATGAAGCCAAGTTACTTCCTACATCAGACAAGTTATTAAACCCATCAGCCATAATGGCTACACTATGAGTAATAAAACCCATGGTAATTTTAAAACACACTAATGTAATATTACAAATAATAGATAGTATTGAACATAATGAACCGTACTGCTCTCTTACTTTAATATTGGCATAATCTTGATGATTTTTTATAAAAATATGTGCTAAATATTGTATCATTACCCTAAATCATAGACAAAAAGATTTTGTCCTTCTACCTTAATTAAGTTTACTTGATCTAATTCTTCAATGTATTTTAACATCTTTTCTTGATTAACTTCTTTATTAGCTAAACGAGCTAAAGTATTTTTTATTTCAGGATTATCAACCTTAATAAATGCTAGATTTTCTTTAGTATATTGTGCTTTTGACATAAGTATATCTAAAATAGCTGCATAAGCTAACTTTGCTTCTAAACGAATTGTTGCATATTGATGTGTTTCAAATAATGGTTTAGGTAAAATAAAATCATGACCTTCATTGCCTTTCATTACTGTTTTTAAACTTTCTTTTGTATATAATTCCATAACTTAACCTCCTATATATATTATTATATCATAGTTTAATCAAAAGATGTCTAATCCTTTACTTTAATTGCGCAACCTTATAAATACATCCTATCTTTTTAAGATAAATGTTTTTTAATAAATTTAACAACTTCATCTAACATTTCTTCACAAAAAAACATCGGTCCACCATGGTCAGCACCTTTCATTCGATAAAAAACAACCTCTTTATTTTTATCTAATAAAGCTTGGTATAGTTTTACACTTTGTTTAAAGGCAACAAGACGATCTTTAGTTCCATGAGCAATCAATATCGGCGGAATATCACCGTCTAAGTAATGAATAGGATTTGTTTGATAAGCTATATCGAGATTGTCTAAAACATTTTTTCTTCCTATTAAATATCCTTCTGGACTGTCAGGTTGCTGATGATTTTTTGTTGTAGGAAAACCATCTTCCATGGTAATATCAACAACACCATAAAAATCAATAATTCCTTTTATATCACAAGAATATTCTTCATATAAATGACTATCCAGCATATTTAAATGAGATGTAAGTCCAGTAAGTAAAGCAACATGTCCACCAGAAGAATCACCAAATAAAAAAGTATTTTTATTGTCGATATAATATTCTTCACTATGTTTTTTTAAAAAACGAATCGCTGTTTTTGTATCTTCAATCTGGGCTGGAAAGGGAGCTATGTCGCTTTCACGATATTGTACAATAGCAACAACAAACCCCTGTTTGCATAAATAATTAAGTTGACCTACATGTTGATAAACATTTTGTTGATGCCATGCTGACCCTTGAACATAAATAATTAATGGATATTTTTCATGATTCATATTTCTTTTTCGAGGCATAAGTATCTGTAAAACACGGCTTATACCATCAAGATTCATATATTCAACATCTGGTATATATATTGTATCCATCTCTTCGTCGCTCATGACTTTTGTATTCATTCCCTCAATGACTGTTTCATCTTCTATCATTTCTTCATATGTCATTTTTTACACTTCCTTTTATAATTTAATCAATAGTCATCAAGTCCTTCACTTGTAATGTAAACGTACTTACATCATTAAAGCCTATTTCTTTTAATTTTTTTACAACTGTTAAACAGTTTTCACCTACTCGATCACTAGTATGACTATCAGTTCCAACTGTAATAATGCGTCCTCCTATATCATAATATCTTTGTACTTGTTCAAAATTAGGAAAACCACATGTTTTCAAATCTCGATATCCAGATGTATTTACTTCTATACCTTTTCCTTTTTTTATTAATGTTTTAAATATTTCATCAATAATATCTTGATACTTTTGATGATCTACACTTTTATCTTGATAAGGGCCATAGCGAACAATGTAGTCTAAATGACCTAACACATTAAAACAATCGAATTCTTGAACACATTTTAATGTTTCCTCAAAAAACTCTTGGTGAGCTTGTTCTTTAGATTTATTTTTAAAGAATTCACCATAATAAAATTCTGTATGATGGATAACATGAATTGATCCAATTACAAAATCAAAAGGGTATTGAGCAATTAATTGATTAATTTCTTCCTTATGATCTAAATCCAACCCTATTTCAATTCCCCATTTAATTTTAATTTTATCTTTAAATTCTTCTTTTAATGACTGAATTGTTTGATAATAGTTTTCAACGTCTAATTCAAAAGAATCAATAGGATAATCAAAATCCCGATGATCTGTAAAACAAATTTCATCCAAATTCATCTTTATAGCTTGTAAAACATGTTCTCTGGGATTGGCCTCACTATCACCAGAAAAACATGTATGCATATGATAATCTATTGTTTTCATAGTTTTATTAAAAAAGGAGAATGCTCTCCTTAATATTCTCCTCTCGTATGAAATTCTTTTTTATTTCCTGTAATTTGATGACGCGCTTTAAGTTTATTTTGAATATCAGATAAAGCTACTCCACGATCATTCATTAATACAAAGACATGATACAATAAATCACTAATCTCACCTACGAGTTCATCTTTATTATCATTTTTAGCAGCAATAATTGTTTCACTTGCTTCTTCACCAACTTTTTTACAAATCTTATCTACACCTTCATTTAAAAGATAATTAGTATATGATTTTTCTTTTGGATGAACTTTACGATCAGCAATTAAATTTTCTAATTCTTTAAAGATATCTACGCTGTCATATGGTTTCACTTCATTAAAGAAACAAGAATAAGCACCAGTGTGGCAAGCAGCTCCTGTTTGCTTAACATAAATAAGTAAAGTATCTAGATCACAATCTAAATGGATTCCTTTAACATCTTGAAAATGTCCTGATTCTTCTCCTTTGTGCCATAGTTTTTTTCGACTTCTTGAATAAAATACAGTTTGACCAATCTCAAGCATTTTATCATAAGCTTCTTCATTAACATAAGCAAGCATTAATACTTCTTTTGTTTGATAATCTTGTACAATTGCTGGAATTAATTCCATTTTTTTAAAATCTGGTCTCATTTTGCTCTCCTTACATTTATATGATGTTGTCTACATGCCTCTCTGACATCTTCTACTGTTGCTTCATCAAAGTGAAATAAAGAAGCAACAAGTGCAGCATCACAATTTGTTTTTTCAAATACATCAATAATATCTTGAATACTTCCACAACCACCACTGGCAATAACCGGTATATCTACAACTTGACAGACTGCATTAATCATGTCAATGTCATATCCTGCTTTTGTTCCATCAGCATCCATAGAAGTTAATAAAATCTCTCCAGCACCTAATGATTGACATTTCGTTACCCAGTCAATTAAATCAATGCCAGTATTTTCTCTGCCACCTTTGACATAAACATCATAACCACTACCATCATCTCTTTTTTTAGCATCAATGGCCACAACAACGCATTGAACACCAAATTCTTTGGCAGCATCTTCAATTAATTGTGGATTTGCTATAGCTGCTGAATTAACGGACACTTTGTCAGCACCACTTGCTAAAATCGTTCTAAAATCATCAAGAGTACGAATTCCCCCTCCTACAGCTAAAGGAATTGTAAGCTCACTGGCTCCACGTGCTATTAAATCTTTAATAATATCTCTTTTTTCATATGAAGCGGTTATATCTAAAAAAACAACTTCATCAGCACATTGTAAGTCATATTTTTTGGCTAGTTCAATAGGATCACCCACATCTTTTAAACCAACAAAATTGATGCCCTTAACAACCTTACCATCCTTAATATCTAAACAAGGAATTATCCTTTTTGTAAGCATGTAATCGCCTCCTTTAAGTCAACTTTATTTTCATAATAAGCCTTTCCGACGATACAAGCATAATAGCCCTTATCAGCTACAGCTTTAATGTTATCAAAATCTTTAATACCACCAGAAACAACAAATTGAATTGAACTATGTTGATAAATTTGATCATACATATCAAAGTTAGGTCCTGTTAAAGTTCCATCTTTTGAAATATCCGTCGCAACAATATATTTTACCCCTAAGTTTTCTAATTGTTTAATAAAATCAAGATAAGCTACTTGACTTGTTTGTAGCCAGCCTGATGTTGAAACAAAACCATTTTTTACATCAACACCAACAACAATTCTTTGAGGTCCATATTTATCAAGGGCTTCTTTTAAAAATTTTGGATTTTCAATAGCTGCTGTTCCTAAAATAACACGATCAATACCTACTTCATTTAAATATAAATCAACAGTTTCCATATTACGGATTCCGCCACCTAATTCTAAATTCATTGAAGTCGCATTTCTAATTTTTTTAATCGTTTCTAAATTGATGCATTGTCCATCTTTAGCTCCATCCAAATCAACAACATGAAGAATCTTGGCACCTAACTGTTCAAAATGTTGCGCTAACTGTTCAGGATGATGACTATAAACTGTTTTTTGATTGTAATCTCCCTTAAACAATCTTACTGCTTGTCCATCTTTTAAATCTATCGCTGGTATAACTAACATGATATCATCTCCTTAAATGCCTTTAATAAATTTTGTCCGACCGTTCCACTTTTTTCAGGATGGAACTGACATCCCATTACATTTTTATTAGCCACAATTGCTGTGATATTAGCTTTTCCATAATCACTGTAAGCCACTAAATATTGTGGATCACATTTTGCATAATAAGAATGAACAAAATAAACATCTTCATTTTCATTAATATATTTTAATAATGGATGTTTTTGATTGAAATGAAGCTGATTCCATCCCATGTGTGGAATCTTTTCATCTATATCCATAAATTCAACAGTTCCTGGAATAAATCCTAACCCTGCTGTTTTTTCTACCTCATAACCCCAATCAAACAATATTTGCATACCTAAACAAATACCTAATATAGGTGTCCCTTGTTCCTTTTTTTCATTTAATACATCAATTAAATCATATTTTTTTAGATTTTCCATAGCTACTGGAAATGCTCCAACACCCGGTAAAACAATTCCATCTGCTTGTCTAATAACATCTTGATCTCTTGTAATAATAGGATCAAGACCAATTCTTTTCAAAGCGCCATAAACACTTTTTAAATTCCCCAAGTTATAATCAATAATAGCTAACATGATATCCCCCCTAAAAGATTTATAAAACACCCTTTGAAGAACTTACTTTATCCGCATTTTCAGGATCAATTTTAACTGCTTGTTTTAAAGCACGTCCTAAGGCTTTAAAACAAGCCTCAATAATATGATGACTATTTTTGCCATAGTGTTCATTAATATGTAAAGTCAAATTGCCATGTGTCGCTAATGCTCTAAAAAATTCTTCTGTCATCTCAGTTTCATAATTCCCTAAAATTACTGTTGGTAAATCTGGAACATGATAGACCAAGAAAGCACGACCACTGATATCTAAATCAACCGTTACCAATGCTTCATCCATTGGAATTGTAAAACTACCATAACGATAAATACCTCGTTTATCACCTAAACATTCAGTTAATGCATCTCCCAAAGCAATGCCTATATCTTCCACTGTATGATGACTGTCAACTTGCAAATCACCATCACATGTTAAATTCAAATCAAATTGACCATGAAACGCAAGCAAAGTCAACATATGATCTAAAAAGCCAACCCCTGTATTAATAGATGATTGTCCTTCTCCATCCAAATTTAAAGTAAGGTTAATTTTTGTTTCTTTAGTTTCTCTTTTTATTGTCGCTGTTCTCATATTATTGATCCTCGAATCTTACTGCAATTGAATTAGCATGAGCATCTAATCCTTCACTTTTAGCAAATGTTTGGACGTCATCTTTGAATGTTTCTAAAACGTTTTTAGGATAATAGCTATAAGATGAATATTTAACGTAATCATAAACACCTAAAGCAGAATAGAATTTTGCTGTTCCACCTGTAGGTAAAACATGGTTTGTTCCTGACATATAATCTCCTAATGGTTCTGGAGTATATTCTCCTAAAAAGATTGAACCAGCATTTTTTATTTTTGGTAATGTATTAACAGGATTTTCAACTAATATTTCTAAATGTTCCGGTGCAAGATAATTAGAAACTTCAAAAGCTTCATCTAAATTATCTACAATAATAGCACCTCCATAGTTTTTCAATGATTCTTCAATAATTTCTTTTCTTGATAAATATGCTATTTGTCTTTTTAGTTCTTTGTTAACTTCTTCAACTAATGATTGGCTTGTTGTTACAAGCATAGCACTAGCAAGCTTATCATGTTCTGCCTGTGACATTAAATCAGCAGCAATATACTTTGGATTAGCTTTTTCATCAGCAATAATTAAGACCTCACTTGGTCCTGCTACCATGTCAATATCGACAACCCCATAACTCAATTTCTTTGCTGTAGCAACATAGATGTTACCTGGTCCAACAATTTTATCTGCTTTTTTTATTGTTTCTGTTCCATTTGCTATTGCAGCCACCCCTTGTGCTCCCCCAAATTTATAAATGGTATTAACACCACTGACTTTAGCTGCTGCAACGATGACCGGATTGACTTTACCATCTGCTTTAACTGGTGTAATAATAACTAAATCTTTCACTCCAGCAAGCTTAGCCGGAACAGCATTCATTAAAACTGTTGAAGGATAACTTGCTGTACCTCCTGGTACATATAAAGCTACTCTTTCAATCGGTCTTACCATTTGTCCCATAATAACACCATTGTCTTTATATAAAGACCATGATTTATCAATTTGATTCTTATGAAATTCTGTAATTTGTTTTTTTGTTCTTTCTAAAATACGAATATAATCCTCGTCTACTTCTTTTAAAGCCGCTTCTTTTTCAGCATCACTTACTATCAAATCTTGTTCATCTTTTATTTCATAGCCATCAAATTTTTTACAGTAATCAAACAGTGCTTGATTCCCATTTTTTCGTATATCTTGAATAATGCCATTTACTGCATTGTTTACTTCTTCGCTAATTTCTTCTTTACGATTATTTAATTTATTAGCTATTTCTTTTAAATCCCCGTTATAATTAATCGTTTTTAACATGTTTTATCCCCCTATAACATTTTCTAATTTATTAACAACATTCATAATTTCAGCTTTTTTAAATTTAAAACTTACTTTATTGACAATCAAACGTGTTGAAATATCACTTACTTTTTCAATCACTTCTAAACCGTTTGCTTTTAATGTTGACCCCGTTTCAACAATGTCTACAATTGCATCAGAAATGCCTGTTACCGGTCCTAATTCAACTGATCCTTCTAATTTAATAATTTCAACATCTTCCTGTTTTGAAGCAAAATATTTTTTAGCCACATTCGTATATTTACTAGCGATTTTCTTTCTTCTTTTAAAATCTTTCGTGCGATACTCTGGATAAGCAGCCACTGCAAAAAAGCATTTACCAATATTTAAATCAAGCAATTCATCATAATCATCAAAATCAACATCATCCAATGTATCTTTACCAACAAAACCTATATCAACAATTCCATGTTCCAAAAAAGTAACCACGTCATTAGGCTTACCAAAAATAACCGAAAATCCATCTTTAGTTTCAATTAATAATTCTCTATCCTTATTAATAATAGGATCCATATCAAATCCTGCCTGTTGTAATAATTTACAAACCTGTTTTTCTATTCGCCCTTTTGTAATTGCAATCTTAATCATTGATTTCACCTTCTCTTTCAATCGCTTTTAAAATATGATTCATGTGATAACAAAATCCTATCGCACTTGCCTGACGATTAAAACGTGGTAATAAATCATCATATCTTCCCCCTGAGATAATAGGTGAAGCTGATTGATCGCTATAACCCTTAATCATTAAACCAGTATAATATTTCATTGTCGGAACCATTCCCAAATCAAAAATAATATGTTCTTTATTTTCAAGTGAATTATATAAATCTCTTAATTCAATTAATGCATCTTTTAATTCCTGATCTTTAATGGTATCAATAGCTTCTTCTAATAAATCAATATTTCCAAAGGCCGTAGGTAATTTTAATAATAATTGATTAAGTCCATCATAAAAATAATTTTCTTCAACAAACTTTTTCATACCACTGATGTCTCTTAATCTTAAAATATGTGTCAAATCATCCTTTTTATCTTCTACTAATTCTAATAATCGATTGTAAAATTTAGCAGAACCTAATTCAATTAAAATGTTTTTTAAAGCTAAATATTTTAATGATTGTTGAATCATATTCATGCATTCCAAATCACCTTGAAGACCAGGCAGATTCATCAATTCGACCCCACCTTGAAAAAATTCGCTACTTCTACCTTTATGCATCGTTTCTTTACGGTATACTTTACCAAAATAACAATAACGTGCAACATCCTGATTATGACTGTTAGCATAAAGACGAGCTAGTGGAATTGTAAAATCCAACCTCATTGCTACATTTTTACCCTCATGATTAATATATTGAAACATTTTATCTAATTCAAAGCCGCAATCTAACTTGGTATACAAGTCAACATATTCAAACGATGGCATTAAAACCTCATTGTACCCATGACTAGAAAAAATCCCCCTTAAATTATTCTCTATTTCTCTTAATTTTGATACATTTGTAATAATTGCATCAATGCTTTCTTCTGGTATTAAATACTGAAACTCTTCCATTCTATGTCCCCCTACTAAAAAACGAGTCATTGACTAATGACTCGTTGTTCTTTATTGTGCCATTAGATACGCCCTTAATATATAGTGAAAATGGGCTGTATCATCAAATGATATAACCCTATGTATTCCAATGGTGATGGTGATTTAATTGTACAAAAATAAGTTTTTTCATATTGATCACCTCTTGTTGGTACTATATTAGCATAAATTGTATACAAAATAAAGTACTATTTCATTAAATTATCTTTTATTATATTAATAACTTATTCTTACAATAATTATTTCTCAATATATTTATTTATTATTAAAGAGGGTTTACAATAATAACCAGGAGGACAATTAAAATGAATTATATTGAAAAAGTATTAAAAAGCGTTAAAGAAAAAAATGCTGATCAGCCAGAATTCATTCAAGCAGTAGAAGAAGTTCTTGAAAGCTTAGAACCTGTAATCGCTGCTCATCCTGAATATGAAAAAATGGCTATCTTAGAAAGATTAGTAGAACCAGAAAGAACATTAATGTTCAAAGTACCTTGGATGGATGATCAAGGACAAGTTCAAGTTAACAGAGGATACCGTGTCCAATTCTCAAGTGCCATTGGACCATATAAAGGTGGTTTAAGATTCCACCCATCAGTTAACTTAGGAATTATCAAATTCTTAGGATTTGAACAAATTTTCAAAAACTCATTAACTACTCTACCTATCGGTGGTGGTAAAGGTGGATCTGATTTCGACCCACAAGGAAAATCAGATGCAGAAATCATGAGATTCTGTCAATCATTTATGACTGAATTATATCGTCACATTGGACCTAGCGTTGATGTACCTGCTGGTGACATCGGTGTTGGTGGACGTGAAATCGGATATTTATTTGGACAATATAAGAGAATTAAGAGTGCCTTTGAAAATGGTGTACTAACTGGTAAACCTATGCCATATGGTGGATCATTAATTCGTCCAGAAGCAACTGGATTCGGTGCTGTATACTACGGAAAAGAAGTATTAGCTCACTTCGGGGAAACATATGAAGGTAAAACAATCGCTGTATCAGGATACGGAAACGTTGCTTGGGGTGTATGTTTAAAAGCAAGAGAATATGGAGCAAAAGTTGTTTCTATTTCAGGACGTGACGGTTACGTATATGATCCAGAAGGAATCACTACAGATGAAAAAATTGATTTCTTATTAAAAATCAGAGAATCAAATGATGTTAAATTAAAAGATTACGCTGAAAAATTTGGTTGTGAATTCCACGCTGGTGAAAAACCATGGGGATTAAAAGTAGACATGGCATTCCCTTGTGCTACACAAAATGAAATCGGTGAAGAAGAAGCAAAACAATTAGTCGCTAACGGAGTTAAATATATCATTGAAGGTGCTAACATGCCTACTACTGCTGAAGCTGTTCATTACTTCTTAAGTCAAGGTGGAACATTAGGACCAGCCAAAGCTGCTAATGCCGGTGGTGTTGCTGTATCTGCATTAGAAATGTCACAAAACTCTATGCGTTATAATTGGACAAGAGAAGAAGTTGATGAAAAACTTCATAATATCATGAAAGATATTTATCATTCTTCTGTAGCTGCTAGTGAAAAATATGGTTTAGGATACGACTTAATCAAAGGTGCAAATATCGCTGGATTTGAAAAAGTTGTTGCGGCTATGATTTCACAAGGAATTTATTAAAATACAATAAACATGTAAATAAAAATAATACATCTACTTATTAGATGTATTATTTTTTTTATTTAAAAATTGATGATATTGTTGATCTAGATCATGATAATAAGAATGAGCATCAAAAATGCATAACTTTACTCTTTTATGATTGTTCAAATTAATAATTAATTTATGTTTAGAAATCAACTCATATGATTGCACGTTATCATATTTGACTACTTGAGGAAAGACCCCTATTCCTTTAAAAGAATAAACAATGGCCGAATCATCAAAAACATAACATTTAAATTTCATAAGCGCCATTGACAAAGTCATCATAAACAAAAGTCCTGCAATACAAAACTTAAATATCTGATGAATAGTTAAAAAATAGATCATCATAAACAAGATAATAATATTAAGTATAAATGCAATCATAGTCATTCTCATATCTTTGTATTTCATATATATCTCCTTTTATACAAAAAAGGAACTCTAATGAGTTCCTAAATTATCAAATGGTGGTTCCGGGCGGAATCGAACCACCGACACGAGGATTTTCAGTCCTCTGCTCTACCGACTGAGCTACGGAACCATTTGGCGGTCTGGACGGGACTCGAACCCGCGACCTCCGCCGTGACAGGGCGGCATTCTAACCAGCTGAACTACCAGACCTTTTGGTTGCGGGAGAAGGATTTGAACCAACGACCTTCGGGTTATGAGCCCGACGAGCTACCAGACTGCTCCATCCCGCGATATGAATTTTTTAAATGGCGGAGATTGAGGGATTCGAACCCCCGCAGGACGTTAATCCTCTGCTGGTTTTCAAGACCAGTCCCTTCAGCCAGACTTGGGTAAATCTCCGCTTCAATAATAATGGTGGACCCTGTTGGACTCGAACCAACGACCGATCGGTTATGAGCCGATAGCTCTAACCAACTGAGCTAAGGGTCCGTGTCTTTGCCTTAAGGGCACCAACTCTAACATGGTAGCGGGAGGGGGATTCGAACCCTCGACCCTCCGGGTATGAACCGAATGCTCTAGCCAGCTGAGCTATCCCGCCATGTTATGTTTTAATTAAATTGGTGGAGCCAAGCGGGATCGAACCGCTGACCCCCTGCGTGCAAGGCAGGTGCTCTCCCAGCTGAGCTATGGCCCCAATTATTTTAAATGGTCGGGAAGACAGGATTTGAACCTGCGACCCCCTGGTCCCAAACCAGGTGCACTACCAAGCTGTGCTACTTCCCGATAAATGGCGCGCTAGGCAGGAATCGAACCCACAACCTCTTGATCCGTAGTCAAGCACTCTATCCAGTTGAGCTACTAGCGCAATTCATAACGCTTGATTATTTTATCAAATTCATTAAGATAAGTCAAGCATTTTTTAAATGGTGCCCAGGGCCGGAATCGAACCGGCACGGATTTTAAAGGTCCGCAGGATTTTAAGTCCTGTGCGTCTACCAGTTTCGCCACCTGGGCATAAAATGGAGGTTCCAACCGGACTCGAACCGATGATAACAGAGTTGCAGTCTGTTGCCTTACCAACTTGGCCATGGAACCATTTCTTATTTATGTCGCTTAATTATTATATGATATTATCACACAAATTGCAACAGTTTTTTTCTTTTTAATTTTTTCGATTTAAGCATGTCTCTTTCAAGACAATGACTATTATATAATTTGACACCCTTGTTTGTCAATAAAATTCCACACTTATTTTTTGTGGATGACTCTATTTTTTCAAAAAGTTTTGATTATATCAACAAAAATAAGGATGAAAAATTTCATCCTTATTTTGATGCATTTGAAGCTGCAATTTTCACTTTACTAAATAAACTAGAAATAACTTTTCTTGTATTTTCATCATAAGCAAATACTTCATCTTTTTTATAACCTGAACGTGGTTTATACGCATTGATTCCCTTATAATCTGTTGATGCTAATTCCTTTAATACCTCTTTATTTGAAGACGTATATCCTACATAACTAGAATTATCATATGCTCCTTCATAACTTGTAACATAATTAATAAATTCATGTGCTAATGGCACGTTTTTTGCATTCTTAGGAATAACCATGGCATCAGACCATAAGTTTGTTCCTTCTTTTGGCATATAGAATCCCATATTTTTATTTTCTGACATAACATAAGCTGCATCACCAGAATACATTAATCCCAGTGCTTTTCTTCCTTGAGCCATATTATCAATAATTTCATCAGTAACTATCTCTGGTTGCATTGTGTTGACACAATTAATTAGCCATTGATATGCTTCATTCAATTCGTTTTGATTAGTTGTATTCATTGAATATCCCAAAGCTTTTAAAGCCATCATAAAAGAATCTCGCTCAGAATCATACAAATAAATATTTCCTTTATATTTTTGATCCAAGAAAATATTATATCCTTCTTTATCCAAATCTTCCTGACTCACTTTTGTTTTATCATAAGTAATACCTACAGTTCCCCAAAAATAAGGTACTGAATACTCATTGTGTGGATCATAAGGAAGTCCTTTTACCCCTTTTGCTAGCAAGTCTAAACAATCTAATTTTGAACGATCTAATTTTTGAATTAATTTTTCATTAATTAATCTTTCAATCATGTAATCACTAGGCACAATAACATCATAAGACTCACCATTAGCAATTTTGATATACATCTGTTCATTAGAATCAAATATATCCATAACAACTTTAGCACCTGTTTTTTCTTCAAAATTGCTAATTAAATTTTCTCCAGTATATTCTCCCCAGTTATAAACATGTAATGTTTGCCCGGCATATTTTTTTGAGTTAAAACCACCTTTAGATAAGCCCACACCAAGCCCTGCAACTGCAACAGTGATACTTACTAAAACAGCAATCCATTTCTTTGATAATGGTGCTTTATTTGTTTCCACTCTTTTTTGTTTAATCATTGGTAAAACATTAATAACAATGAGAACAATCGTAATTAAAACAACAACCAGTGTCGATATAGCGTTAATGCTTGGATTTACACGTTTTGACATCGTATAAACCATAATGCTTAAATTCTTCACACCACCACCGGTAACAAAATATGAAATAATAAAATCATCAAACGACATTGTAAAGGCAATAAGCGCTCCTGATATAATTCCCGGCATGATTTGAGGCACTAAAACTTTTGTCAAAGCCTGCCAAGGTGTAGCTCCTAAATCCATTGCTGCATCAGCTAAATTAGGATCTAGAGATCTAATTTTAGGCATAACGCTTAATATGACATAAGGAATACAAAAAGCAATATGGGCAAGCAACATTGTCATATAGCCTTTTTCTATATGAAACGTAATAAATAAAAGCATTAAACCAATTGCTGTAACAATTTCAGGATTCATAATCGGAAAATCATTAAGTTGGGAAACAACTTTTTGTATAATTTTCTTTGATTTAGATAAACCAATTGCTGTAATCGTTCCAACAATTGTAGAAACAATTGTTGCAATGACTGCAACAGAAATTGTCGTATATAATGATTGCATCATATCTCTACTAGCAAACATTTTTTGATACCATATCGTACTAAATCCACTAAAACTTGTTAAAGATTTACCAGAATTAAATGAAAAGACAATCATAAATAAGATTGGGAGATAGAAAAAGATAACAACCAACGCCATTAATATTTTTCCTACTATTCTTTTGTTCTTTTTCATAATTTTTGACTACCTCCACTATTTCTTTCATCTATTTTTCTAATAGCATACATACATACCATCATAATAGCAGCAATAATCAAAGAGATAGCACTACCAAAATTCCATTCACCAACTGTAATAAATTGATTTTCAATAACATTTCCTATTAAGAAATATTGACCTCCACCTAATAATTTTGGAATGAAAAATGAACTTACTGCTGGTAAAAAAACCAAAGCAATGCCACTTACTACTCCTGATAAAGACAATGGGAAAGTTACTTTAATAAATGTTTGAATCTTATTTGCTCCAAGATCAGCACTTGCTTCCAATAAAGATTTATCCATTTTACATAAAGCAGTGTTAATTTGTAAAATCATAAAAGGAATAAAGTTATAAACCATTCCTAATAAAACAGCACCTTCACTATAAAGCAATTGTCCATGATAAAGTCCTGTCCATTTCAAAATAGTCTGAATGATTCCGCCATCAGATAAAAGACCAATCCATGCATAAGTTCTTACAAGCATATTGATCCACATAGGAAGAGTAATCACTAAAACTAAAATATTTCTTAAACGATCACTACTACGCGCAATAAAATAAGCAATAGGATATCCTAAAAGTACGCATATAATCGTCGTTTTAATAGCGATACTGATTGAACGCCATAAAACAAGTAAAAAGTCTGGGTCGGTAAAAAACTTCTTAAAATGAGCTAATGTAAACGAAAAACTAACAATACTGTTACCTTGTGTTGTAAAAGCATATAAAGCAATTAAAATCATTGGTAACAATATCATTAATGCAGCCCATATCATATATGGTATAGCTAATTGAGATAGTTTTTTCATTAGAACACCATCTTCTTCATAACATGAATATCTTCTGGGAAGAAAGTTAATCCGACCTTTTTACCTTCTTCTACATAATCCGTTGTATGTATTTTAAATTCTCTACCTTCTGTAGAAAAACGTACTTGATAAATGCCTTCTTTAATTGTTTCAGGATCAAAATCATAATCAACATAAATGTCAACTGATTCATCTTCATCATTTAATTTCCATCCTTGTGCATTAGCCCAAGTTTTTAAATCGGTATCTAAAGCTACTGATTCTTTAATTTCATCAATTGTTTTAAAGAAATTAAATGCCATAACCCCTTCATTGGCTTTTAAGTTTTTAACAAACGGTTGATTGACAACAATAATTTTTCTCCTTACTTCTGTTCCATTTGAAGTAGAGAAAACAACTGGATATTCTCCTAATTCATTTTTTAAATCATATTCAATCTTATTAATCGAAATATATTCATCAGTTTCTGGATCCCATGCTTTTGCATCAGCACGAGCAATAATTTCAGCATCATCTAGAAGATGTAAATCTTCAATATCAACATAGAAATCATTAGCACTCATTTTTTCTTTACCATTTTCAGAAGTAACATCATGGCTTTGAGTTACTTGCATTTGAACAATCACTGTTGTTCCTGGTACAGTTTCTACCATAATTTCATAGTGTACCCCTTTAAATAAAACGCTCAATACTTCTCCTGTCATTTTTCCTTGATTTTCTTCTACAATATCAATATCTTCAGGGCGGATAACAATATCAACTGGTTCTTTTTCTTTAAAACCGAAATCAACGCAATCAAAAACATGATCATCAAATTTAACTTTATAATCTTCTAACATAACTCCTGAAATCAAATTGCTTTCACCTATAAATTTAGCGACATATTGATTTTCTGGTTCATTATAAATATCTTCCGGTGAACCGATTTGTTGAATCATACCATCTTTCATTACCACAATTTTATCAGACATCGTTAACGCTTCTTCTTGATCATGAGTAACAAAAATAAAAGTAATTCCTACTTCTTGTTGAATTCTTTTTAATTCGTATTGCATTTCTTTTCTTAATTTTAAATCTAAAGCGCCTAATGGTTCATCCAATAATAAAACTTTAGGTTCATTAACCAATGCCCTAGCAATAGCTACACGTTGTTGTTGACCACCAGAAAGTAATGTTACATTTTTATTTTCATAACCCTCTAAACCAATTAATTTCAACATTTTCATAACCATTTGTTCAATGACATCTGAACTCATTTTTTTTATTTTTAATCCAAAAGCAATATTTTGATAAACTGTCATATGAGGAAATAATGCATATTTTTGAAACACTGTATTGAGTTCTCTTTTATGTGGAGGAACATGACTAATGTCTTCTCCATCAAAAATAACTTGACCTTCATTTGCATCTAAAAAGCCACCTAGTATTCTGAGTAATGTTGTTTTCCCACAACCACTAGGTCCTAATAATGTCACAAATTCATTTTCATAAATATCTAAATTAATTCCTTTTAAAACAACCGTTCCATCAAAATCTTTAACAATATTTCTAAATTGTATTAATTTCTTTTTTTCCATAAAACTCTCCCTCTCTAAAACATTGGCGGTGTGGTAATCCATAATATCTTAGCGTCATTACTTCCTGTATTCATCAAATAATGACTTTGTTTACCATCTAAATAAAAGGTTTCTTTAGCCTTTAAACGATATTTTTTATGCCCACACACAAGCATAACTTGACCCTTTAAAACATAGCCAAATTCTTGACCATTATGACATGCCATTTCCATACTTTTTTGATGAGAATGTAATGTCATCAAAATAGGTTCCATTTCATTTTTTTGAGCATTAGGAATGACCCATTCGATAGTATATTCATCTTTTTCATTCACAAAAAAATCTTGAGTATGAAAAACAATTTTTTCATCTTTGTCACCTTGAAAGAACTCAGCTAAATTAGTCCCCAGTGCCTCTAATAGATCTTCAAGTGTAGAAATACTAGGACTGGTTAAATTCCTTTCAACTTGAGAAAGAAAACCTTTAGTTAATTCACTACGTGAAGCTAATTCTTCTAAAGTCAAATCATTTTTTATTCTCAAATCTTTTAACCTCTTACCAATATCCATATTCCCTCCATGTCAGTATATTAAACTTATAATTTAAAAAATCGAACAAAATCATTATACATGATTATTTGTCAAAAGCAATCATAAATTTTATATTTTTAATTTTGGGTTTAATATTACTAAACATATGCACAAAAAAAGTAAGTCCCAGGACTTACTCTAAATGTTCTCTTCTTTTTGATGATTCAATAAAAGCTTCCTTTAGTGCTTGTTCATCTTCATTTTTAATAGCTGTTTCAACACGGTCTAATTGTTCTTTAAAACAATCAATACTTTGTAATAGATTGTCTTTATTCTTAAAAAACAATTCACACCATAAGTCTTCATTAATGTTAGCAATACGTGTTAAATCACGATATGAATCCCCAATATATTTACCTGTATCATATTTTTGACGGTCACTATTGATTAAAGACACTGCAATAGCATGAGGCAACTGCGAAGTAAATGAAATGATTTCATCATGAGCCTGTGGCGACATAATCTTAACGCTTTTAAACCCTAAAGTCCCAACAAATTTCTCCATCATCTCGATTGTTTCTTTTTTATTAGTAGGATGTTCTATTAAAATATAATTAGCATTTTTAAATACTTCTTTACTTGCATAACTGTATCCTCTTTTTTCACGTCCAGCCATAGGATGACCACTAATAAATTCAACTTCAGGATCAATCATTTCCATTGCTTGATCTAAAAAATATGATTTTACTCCTACTGCATCACTAATAATACTTCCTTTTTTAAAATGGTTATTTTTAATAAAATCTAAGACCAACGAAGGATATAAACAAATAATTGTTAAGTCAGTCTTTTCAATTATTTCTTTTCCATCTTTATAGCCTTCTATAATGCAGCCTTCTTCTTTTGCCTGTTTTAATGTTTCTAAATTTGTATCGATGCCATAAACCTCATGACCAAGCCCTTTTAAAGCCTTAACGAAGCTTCCCCCAACGACGCCTAAACCAACAACTGTAATTATCATTTTCTTCCCCTTTATAATATAAATTTACCTGTAACAAATGACGCTAAACCTAAAACTAACGCTAAAAAGCAATAACGAATAAATAATGCAGACAATGGTGGTTTTTCTTCATTAATAAAGTAAAATGTTAAAACAAGTAACAAACTTGTCAATACACCGTGTCCTAAAGTTAATGCCGTAAGCATATTATACTTTTGAACAAGCATCGGTATAAAAATAAAACTTACCGCCATATAATCAATAATAATAAATAAAATTGATTTCCAATTTAAAGGAATCCATTTTAAATTAAAATTTTCTCTAAACTCACTTGATTTTTTCTTTTTTTCAATTGGTTTTGTTGTAAATTGATATTCTTTTTTATCACGTTTTAATTTACGATCAAAATTAGCCATCTTATTTTCTTTTTTCCTCCAACATCATCATTTTATAATCTAATAATCTTTTAGTAAGATCCACATAATAATCATGAGGATATTCTAACCTAAAGATTTCATCCCATAATCTTGCTTTTTCTTTTATTGAATAATCTCTAATTTCTTTAACCGATAATTCTTCATAAACAAATTGACCCTCTTCAAAAATAGGAATTTGTAAAGGCTCTATTGTATACGTATTAGCTTCTATTGTTTTACATTTCCAGCTATTTGATTGATGATAAATTGTTAAATCTTTTTGATTATCTAATTCTTCATCATAAAAAGCAATCACATCACCAATAGCTTTACCTGTCTCATTTTCAAATAAACGATATACTTTTTTATAACCCGGATTGGTTATTTTTTCAACATTTTCAGAAATTTTGATTTTAGGAACAATCTGTCCATCTTTTTCAATAGCTACCAATTTATATACACCACCAAATACTGGTGACGATTTAGATACAATTAAGTTTTCACCCACACCAAATGAATCAATTTTAGCTCCTTGATCTAAAATTGAACGAATTAAATATTCATCCAATGAATTTGAAGCAGTAATTTGAACATAACTTAATCCTGCTACATCTAACATTTGTCTTGCTTTTTTAGATAAATAAGCAATATCTCCGCTATCTAAACGAATTCCCTTTAATTTTTTACCCATTGGTTCTAAGACTTCTTTAGCCACCTCAATTGCATGAGGAACCCCACTTTTTAAAGTATCATACGTATCAACCAATAAAATACAATCATCCGGATAAGTTAAAGCATAAGTTTTGAATGCTTCATATTCATTATCAAATGATTGAATAAAAGAATGTGCCATTGTTCCTACTACCGGAATATCAAACATCATCCCTGCTGATACAGTTGCAGTTCCCGCTACACCACCAATATAAGCTGCTCTGGCACCATAAGTTGCACTATCATAACCTTGCCCTCTTCTTGCACCAAATTCAAAAACAGGACGGCCTTTTGCTTCTTGAACAACGCGATGAGCTTTCGTTGCGATTAATGATTGATGATTAATCGTAACAAGTAAAACAGTTTCGATAATTTGAGCCTCAATTATTTTAGCTTTTACTGTAATTAATGGTTCATTAGGAAAAACTGGTGTTCCTTCCCTCATGGAATAAATAGATCCAGTAAAATGGAATTCTCTCAAATAATCAAAAAACTCTTCATCAAATTTATGTAAGGAACGGAGATATTCAATATCTCCTTCACTAAAATGTAAATCTTTGATACATTCTATTAATTGTTGTAAACCAGCATAAATAGCAAAACCACCATGATCGGGATTTTTACGATAAAACATATCAAAATAGACATATTGATCTTTTTTGCCTTGTTTAAAATAATTATAAGCCATTGTCATTTCATATAAATCCATAACTAATGTAAGATTTCTTTTATTGCCTGCATGTTGTGTCATTTTGCCACTCCTTATTCTTGTTTTATCATAATAATAAACTGATTTGTATTAAAAATCCAGTTAATTAAAAATATAATTCATAGGATTCTTGTTCACTACGTGGCATCACTTGTTGATTAATGACAGGAACTAATAAATTTTGCCCAGGGAAAATCATCATTTGATTATTCAAATTATTCATACAGCGAATAAAATCAACTGTAGAATTAAACATTCTTGCTATTCTAAAAACATTATCACCAGGTCTTACTTGATATAAAAAGATATCCCCTACCTTTCTAGGACGTGGTGGTCTTGGTGGTTGATTTCTTTGACAATCCCCTTCATATAATTCATCATACATATTTTATTCCTCCTTCATTGTATCTTATGTTTACTTGCAAATATGATATGGGCATAAAAAAAGTTATTATTCATCAAAGTATCTGAATAATAACTTCACTTAATCCAGCAAGAATCATCACGAGTACCGGATTCATTTTATATTTTCTAAGTAAAATCAAACAAATGATAAAAACAACGAAAGCATGATAACGAATATAGCCTATGCACACAATTGAATTTTTAAAAAATGAAGAAATCAAAATTGAAATCCCACTAATAGCAATCATAGCTACTACAGCCGGTCTTAAATAAGATAAAACCATCTGCATAAGCTTCATATTCTTATACTTAACATAAAAATATGCAAGTAAAGAAACCAAAATACATGAAGGTAAAATGCAACCAAATGTAGCAATCAAAGCACCAGGTAAATGTGCTACATATTGACCTATAAAAGTTGAACAATTTACCGCAATAGGACCTGGAGTCATTTGTGATATTGTAATCAAATCAGTAAAAATATTCTGATCAATCCAATGATATTGACTTACAACTTGTTGAAAAATAAGAGGCAAAGACGCATAGCCACCACCAAAACTAAACATGCCAATTTGAACAAAGGCAATAAATAATTTCAAATAAATCATATCTTTCGCCCCCTAACAAAAAACTCTAACAGAGCAAAAATCAAGCAAGCTATAATGATATACATAATATTGATTTGAAAAAAATAATTAAGAATAAAAGAAACTCCCACAATAATAATATTTCTGATTTTATTTTGGTCCATCACACTTAAAAACATATCATAAACAACACTGACAATAATCGCACCAATTCCTGCACGCATTCCTAGAAGCATAGCACTTACTATTTTATTAGTAATAAAAATTTGATAGAAATACGCAATGATACTAATAATAACGAGTGGTGGTATAATTGTACCTAAAACACAAACAATGATTCCTAATATACCTGCCATTTTATATCCTAAAACAATAGCACCATTGACAGCAATTGCTCCAGGAGCAACTTGAGCAATCGCCACTAAATCAAGCATTTCCTTTTCATCAATATAATGCAATTGATCTACAAAACGATCCTTTAATAAAGAAACAATAACATAACCTCCACCAAAGGTAAATGTAGACAAATAAAGCGTTGAAAAGAATAATTCTTTAAGTAAATTTCCTTTTTCCTTCATTATTTTCACCTCAAGACTATTATAAAAAAAATTGGATATTCATAAAGTAGGTACTTTTAAGTAACTATCTTATAATTAAAAAAGGATGAAACATCCTTTTACTTAGCTAATTTTTGTAAGGCTGCTTTAGCCGCTTGTTGTTCTGCTCTTTTTTTACTTGACCCTTTACCTTTACCTAAAATCATATTATCCATTAATACTTCAACTTCAAAAATGGGAGCATTAGAAGGACCTTCAGTCGATATAGTTTGATATGTTACTGTCTTTCTTTGATCCGCTTGAATTAATTCCTGTAAAGTTGTTTTATAATCCGTAATATCATCATAATGGATATCTTCAACATGTTTATAAATCGTCATCTTTAAAATTTTATCTACATAATCATGTCCACAATCATGACATACAGCCCCGATAAATGCCTCAAATATATCTGCAAGAACACTATTACGATCTCTTCCACCATTATGTTCTTCACCTGATCCTAAATAAATAAAACGACCTAATTTTAATTCTCTAGCAAAACGAGCTAAAGATTCTTCTCTTACTAGTTTTGATCTTAAAGTCGTAAGCTGACCTTCGGGAATATCTTGATATAAATCAAAAATAAAATTAGAAACATGATACTGTAAAACAGCATCGCCTAAAAATTCTAATCGTTCATAATTTTTTCGCCCATTTTTTTCATTAGAAAAGGATGGATGTGTAAAAGCCTCAATAAATAAATCAATATTTTTATAAGGAATTTCTAATTGATCCAAAAATTCATTAATCTTCATGATGAACTAAACCTACTTTCATTTTTTCTACTACATTTGTTTTGACCATTTCAAAAGCTAAATCCATTGCACTTTCAAACGATTTTGCATCACTGGCACCATGAGCCTTAATAACCGGTTTAATAAATCCCATCATTAAAGCACCACCTACACTTGAAGCATCAAAACGATGTTTTAATTGACTTAATGCTGGCTTGGAAATCATGGCACCTAATTTTGTTCGTGACGATGATAAATAGGCATCTTTTAGTGATTTCATTAAAATACCAGCAACTCCTTCTACTGTTTTTAAAGCAACATTACCTGTAAAACCATCAGTGACAATTACATCAACATCACCATTCAATAACTCTTTACCTTCAATATTACCAACAAAATGAATATCTTTCATTTCTTTTAACATTTGATAAGTTTCTTTATGTACCTCATCACCTTTATGATCTTCACTTCCAATATTCAATAAAGCTACTTTAGGATTATCAATGTGACGAACATTCTTAGCGTAAACATTTCCCATAACTGCAAACGATTTTAATTGTTCAGCTGTATTTTCAGCATTGGCACCAACATCAAGCATAGCTACACCTTTACCATTATAAGTTGGTAAAATCGCCATTAGACATGATTTTTCTACCCCTTCAATACGCTTTAAAAATAACATTGCACTAGCATAATAAGCACCGGTATTACCACAAGATAAAACTGCATCCACTTCACCTTTGCGGGCTAACATCATTGCTTTAACCATACTTGATTCTTTTTTTCTACGAATCGCAAGAATATTTTCCGTCATTTCTAAAATTTCTCTTGCATCAACAAGTGTTACTTGTCGATAGTCTTTTAGTGCTTGTAATTCTTCTATTTTCCCGACTACATAGAGTTCATCTGTTTTATTTTTTTGTAAAAATGATAAACAGGCATCTACCACAATTTGACTTCCCAAATCACCACTCATGGCATCTATTGCTAATTTCATCAAATCACCTCTCCAGCATTATATCATATTAATCTACATATTCGTTATTCTTTAGCAAATTGTTTTTTATTTCTAATAATAATTGTTTTATTTTTTCATCTGATGCATGATTATTTAAAGCATCGATAGCATCTTTTCTTGCAATTTCTAAAATATTAAAATCCTTCATAACATCACCTATCATAAAAGTAGGAACCCCGCTTTGCTTTTGACCAAGCAAATCTCCTGGTCCTCGTATTTGCAAATCATATTTCGATATTTCAAATCCATCATTATGATTAGCCAAAAACATAAGTCGCTCTTTAGCTTCCTTTATCTTAGAATCAGATAACAAATAACAATAACCTTGTTGGCTTCCTCTTCCGACTCTTCCTCTTAATTGATGCAATTGTGATAATCCAAAACGATCCGCATTATAAATGACAATCATGTTGGCATTAGACACATCAACCCCCACTTCAATAACTGTAGTAGAAACAAGAATTTGAATTTGATTATCACTAAATTGTTTCATCATTTCATTTTTTTGTTCATCACTTAATTTACCATGAACCAACCCTACTTTATATTGACCTTTAAAATATCGTGACATAGCATCATAAATTTGATTGGCATCACGGCAATTTAAAGACTCACTTTCATTTACAAGAGGACAGACTACATAACATTGTCCCCCACTTGCTAGATATTGTTTTAAATGAGGTAAAAATGGTTTCATACTTATAGAAGGAACATATTCAGTGATTACCTTTTTTCTTCCTCGAGGCATACTTTGAATGGTTGAAACATCCATATCTCCATACAAAGACATAGCTAATGTTCTAGGAATCGGAGTTGCTGACATAACCAGAAAATCAACCTTTTGTCCCTTGTCTTTTAATGCTTTTCTTTGTTCAACTCCAAAGCGATGCTGTTCATCTGTAATGACTAAACCCAAATTTTGATACTGTACTTTTTCTTGAAATAAAGCATGTGTTCCCACAATTAAATCAATATCACCTTGTGCTATTTGCAGATATAATTCATTTTTTTCTTTTTGTGATAAATGTCCCGTTAATAAACCAATTTTAACATCAGTATTTTTAAATAAATGTGTTAAAGATTGATAATGTTGTAAAGCAAGAATTTCTGTAGGTGCCATCATTGCTCCTTGATAACCTGCTAAATAGTTTGCATATAAACCTATGGCTCCAACAACTGTTTTTCCACTTCCTACATCACCTTGAACAAAACGATACATTAACTTATCACTTTTTAAATCAGTAATAATTTCTTCTACTGCAGTACTTTGATCTTTTGTTAGAGAAAAAGGCAGTTGATTAATAAATTGTTGTAATTTTTTATTATCAATTTCTTTAATCATTCCTACATGTTCATGATGATATTGTTTAATATAATTCATAGTCAATTGAAATTTAAAAAATTCTTCATATTTTAAATATCTAATTGCTTGAATCACATCACTATTTTGATGAGGTTGATGAATTTTAAAATAAGCCTCTTGTCTAGAAATAAGATGATATTGTTGTATTAGATAGTCAGGTAAAATATCTAAAATATGATTTTGATAAAAGTGCAAAGCTTTGTTAATATAACCTCTTAAACTCTTTTGAGTCATTTTTCCTTTAACTGTATAGACAGGAGTAATGCCTTCTAATTGATCTAGTGGTTGCAATTTCATCTCGCTTGCTACTAAAGAATGATTCTTTTGGGTATACTTACCGATTAAAGTCAAAGTCATGCCTTCATGCATATGTGCTTTTAAAAAATGTCGATTAAAGATAGCCACTTTTAATGGCAAATCTTTATATAAAACAGTAAATGTTAATCGTGATAATCTTCCTTTAAAAAATACTTTAGGTTGATCAATTAAAGTTGCTTCTATGATAACTTTTTCTTGATTAATAAGTTCTGTTGGTTCTATCACTTCATAACGATAAGGAAAATACAAAACAAGATCTTTAATATTATGAATTCCCATATTTTCTAATAACGTTATTCTATTATCCTTGATTTTTAATTCTTTTAAACTATGTTCCACTTCTATCACCAACATCTATTCTATCTTATATAAATTAAACAAACAACATGATTAATACTGTAAGTTCAACGATACTGATAATAATACTCATTGAATTAGCAATGGCTGGCGCATCACGATAATAACCAATCTTTTTAGAAAATACCGCTGATACTGTACTAAGAGGTGCTGCTAAAGCCAATACTAAAATCTTTCTGGCAAGTAATGGAAAAGGTAATAAAAAATAACAAACCAGCATAAATAAACTGTTAAATCCAATACGGGTTATTAATATTTTTAATACATCCTTTATTTCACTGGCGCTAACTTTGATTTCTAACATTAAACCAATCATCAACATCGCAAGAAAGCCATTTCCTGAACCTATAAATGTTGAAATAGATAAAACCGGTGCCGGTACTTTAATTTGAAATAAAGCTAAAATAAATAAAATAATATAAACATCAAAAGGAATAGAAGAAAAGAGTTTTTTACATACGCTTTTAAATGTAAGTTTATCTTGTGAATTAGCTACACTACCAGCGATGGCATAAGTTCCACCAAGACCCATTAATGCATTACCAATATCAAACATACATAAATAGGCAACACCCATACCCGGAAAAAAAGTCTCTACAAAAGGTAAGACAAAATTACCAATATTATATCCTGAGCAGTTAATCATAAACATTCCTTTTTTCAAAGCATCCTGATCTAAAAAATAACCAACAATAACAATAAAAACATTAGAAAAAACACCTATTAAAATAAGTCCGATCATAGCTGCATTCACTACCATTCCATTAGCGTTAGAAAGCAAAGCGCATGGAAGTGTAATATTCATAATAATTGTAGCAAGCGTATTACCATCCTTTTTTTCTAACACTTTTATTTTCTTTAAAATAAAGCCTAAAATCACAACAAGGACAAATCCTGTTGCCTTAACAAAGACATTAAACATATTTTCCCTCCATAAATAAAAAAACATCATATGATGTTTTTAATTTTTATCAATTAATGAAATAGCTTGATCTAACGTAGCCTTACCATCCATGTTTGAAAAAGCATTTTCGTCAATTGCAGCACAAGGGATTGCCCCATTTATCATTGATTTTACTTTTTCTAAATCACCCTTTGCCTGAGGTGCAACTAAAACGCAGTCAGCATCAGCCCATGATAAATCAACTGCCGATTCAGCAACAGCCCAACATAATACTTTGGCACCTCTCGATACACCTTCTTTTTTAATAGATTCTACTAATCTACTTGTAGTAATACCAGAAGTACAACATAATAAGATTTTATACATTTTTACACCCCCTATAAGTACTTTTTAAATCTGCAAGCATTTTATCACAATAAGAAACAAATTACTACTATTTTCATAATTAGAAAATCAAATTAGCTCTAAAATGCGCTTTTTGAAAGGCTTATTATTAAACAGGTACATCTAGACACTATTTATCGCACTCATATGAAACATATAGAAAGCAACTACTCAATATCTATATTGTCATTCATTATATAGCTACGGTATCATCACTTTAGGAAGGAGATAGTTAGATGAATGGACATATCAACAATTAAAAAAATCAATGAAAAATTTCAGTTTCTAACAAAATACTGTCACATTCATCCAAATCATTCAATGAAACTACTAGATATTATTGTTATTACACTAAGTTTGTTACTTCTTGTTGATGGAATTAATGGCGAATTCAATAATCCTACAACATTTGATATTATAAAATGGATTTGTTATGTTGCCATGATTATTATTTATATCTTATACAGAAAAGGTATACACAATAACCGTGTTTAATAAAGGGAATACAAACATCATAAACCATTAATGATTTCAAAAAGTCTGTCAGTTTCTTGACATTAAACAAAAAACAATAAAAAACAAAACAATAAATAAAAAGAAGGCAAGAATATGAAAAAAGAAATAAAGATAATTATTCTGTTTTTAGGTATTATCCTCACTTTATTCAAAAATTATTGGTTCATAGGCATGTCATTAATGATTCTAGGATTTTATATAATCTCAAAAGAATAGTTGCAAAACAATTTTTATTACTTTTAGTAAAAGACCATTAAAATATGGCTATTATTGTATTTATTTGTCTAAGCAAAAAAGAGTTGTAAAGAAATCAGCATTATATGCTAGAAATCTTTTCAACTCTTTATTATTATTTATTTTTTATCATTGGTTTTAAAGCTTTGTAAGCTGCTAAAGCGACAACAGCCCCTAAAATAGCTTCAATAATTCCATTTGTTGTTACAACTCCCAATAAAACTGTAACCAATGTTGAATAGCTAACACCTACCGCATGAGCATAGGCTTCTCCAAAAAATACATAAATTCCACCTAATACAAGAACAGTATTTGTCAAGGCTCCTACTAGTGCACCTACAACAACACCAATATTTTCATGATTTTTCTTTTTTAAAATTTCAAAAGTTAAACCAGCTAAATAACCTAGCAAAATACGTGGGATAAAAGCAATAAGTAAACTTTTGTAATTACCACTCATTGTTCCAATTGTCACAAATGGAGAAAAACAAAACGATGTTACTCCAGGTTGAATGGTTGCTTTAATTAAACTTGTCAATCCAAAAACAAACCCTAATTCTGCTCCTGCTTTTTTTCCTAGCATAATTCCTGCAATAATAACTGGAATATGCATTGTTGTGGCATTAAGCGGTCCAATTGGAATATATCCAAGAGGTGTCACAACAAGAATGATTTCAATAGCTAGAAATAAAGCCATTGTCGTCATGTACTGCGTTTTTTTCGATTTCATATAATCCTCCTACTATCGCTCATTAAGATGCGATGTTTTTTTGGTATTCCTTTATTTTAATTGCATTAATAAGTGTCTAACGATCACTTTTAACTTTAAAATAAAAGAACGAATTTATTATATGATAAAATGATATTTTTTACAATCAATAATCAAATATAACTTTTGAACTCAAATATTTTCCATACTTTTCTTTCCAAATATGATGAATATCACTGTTATCAAAATATAATAGTGAATTCTTTTCCATATTAATTACAATCATCAAATCGTATCTTTTTGGTAAATGAATAATGTTTTGATGAATCTCTACTTTGCTAACACCTTGAATAGAAACTGATTTATTAAATAATACTTCAATTTCATCTATGATTTCATCAATATTATCAATATCATCTTTAAATTTAACCATGATAATATGTTTCATTATTCTATCCTTCTTTCCTTAATCTCATATTATTTCTTTTTAAAATCAGAATAAGATTTTAAACCATAAGCTCCTTTAGCATGAGTAATAGCTCTTTTAACACACATTTCTATGACTTCAGTAGCAATAATACCTACTGCATCAACCATACCTTCTACTTCATTAGTGCTTAACACAAAAATAGTATCCCCATCACTCATTGTATGTGCTGGAACAATGGCTTTAGCATAGCCATTATGCGCAATACCAGCAATCTTAGTACATTGTGCCTTATTAAGTTTAACATTTGTTACAATACAGCCAATCGTTGTATTACCCTCAGGTAATTTTCTTAACTGATCCATTTGTTCAAAAACAACCTGACGGGCATCAAGCATTTTACCATCCTTATAAATACCCGCTAACATTTCTTGAGTTTGACTATCAATAATGTTACCACATGCATTAACAGCCACCAATCCTGCTACCTGTACATGACCAACTTGCATCCCATAACTACCTACGCCACCTTTCATAGCATAATCAAATCCAGCAATTTTACCGATACTGGCACCACAACCAGCACCATAGTTTCCTTCTTTTATTTCATTGCTTTCACTATCTAAACAAGCAAGATATCCCATTTGTTTATCTGGTCTTACATGAGGATCACCGACAGACAAATCAAATAAAGAAGCTCCACATACAATAGGAACTCTTGCAACTGACATATCAAAACCGATTTCATGTTCTTCTAAATATTGCATTGCTCCACTAGCTGCATCTAAGCCAAATGCACTTCCCCCACTCAACATAACAGCATGTATTTTTTGTACCATATTGATAGGATTAAGTAGATCTGTTTCTCTTGTTGCTGGTCCACCACCACGAACATCCACACCAGCTGATGCCCCTTGTTCAACAATGACAACACTACATCCTGTACCTGCTTTTTCATTTTGTGCTTGTCCTACTCTAACACCTTTAATATCAGTTAATTTAATTTCCTTCATTTTTATTACCTCAATATCTTTTCTAATAATAAAAATAACATATTTAGGATTGCATTTCATTATAAAAGGTGTATATATTATTTTGAAAGAAGGGATTTTATGTGGATTTTATTCGCAGTAGGTTCTGCTGCTTTTGCAGGTCTTACATCTATTTTAGCTAAATGTGGTATCAAAAAAACAGATTCTACCTTAGCTACTGCCATTCGTACAATCGTTGTATTAATTTTTTCATGGATTATGGTATTTATTGTTCATAGTCAAAATGAAATTTATCAAATTGACACAAAAACTTTATTTTTTCTTATTTTATCAGGACTTGCTACTGGAGCAAGCTGGTTATGTTATTATCGTGCCCTACAATTAGGTGACATTAACAAAGTTGTTCCCATCGATAAAACAAGCACTGTTTTAACAACTCTTTTAGCCTTTATCATTCTTCAAGAACAAGTTTCTTTATTTAAAGTGATCGGCATGATTTTGATTTTAACAGGTACATTTTTAATGATTGAAAAAAAACAAAATACACATCAAACAACAGGTAACAAATGGTTATTGTACGCTATAGGTTCTGCTGTTTTTGCAAGTCTTACAGCCATTTTAGGCAAAATCGGTATTACTCATATTGAATCAAATCTAGGAACAGCTATTCGTACTGTTATCGTATTAATCATGTCTTGGATGATGGTTTTTGTCAGTGGTAAACAAAATGAAGTTTCGTCAATCAATAAAAAAGAGCTTGTTTTTATTTGTTTATCTGGCCTTGCTACTGGTGCAAGTTGGTTATGTTATTATAAGGCATTACAAGATGGATTAGCTAGTGTCGTTGTCCCTATCGACAAATTAAGCATATTGGTCACTGTTCTATTTTCTTATTTGGTTTTTCATGAAAAATTATCTTTTAAAGCATTAGTAGGACTCATTGTTATTGTTGTTGGAACAATGCTGATGCTATTTTAATATGAGGTGATAAAATGACACTATTACAACAATTAAAACAAAAAGATTTCTTTACAGAAACAGAATATCATATTATAAACTATCTTTTAGAACATTTAGATCAGATTGACACCCTAACAATAAATGAATTATCTAAACAAACCTTTTCTTCTAATGCATCCATTATTAGATTATGTAAAAAATTATCTTTTTCAGGTTTTAAACAATTAAAAGTTCAATTAGTAAAAGAAATTGAATCAAATAAATACATATCAAAAAAAGTAAGTTATAGTATTCCTTTTCAGTTTAACCAAACATCATATGAAATCATAGATAACATGTATTCTTTATATAACGAGAGTATTAAACTCATCCAATCACAAATAAATAAAGAAGAATTAATTCAAGTTGCAGAAGTATTAATGAACGCTAATAGAATTTTCATTTATGCTATCGGTGATACTAAATTTACAACCCAAGCTTTTATTAATAAAATGATTAAAATTAATTATTATCCAATTCTTGCTACTGCTGATCATGAAGAACTTTTTATTTCGCAATCTTTAAAAAAAGGAGATTGTGCTTTATTTGTTAGCTACGGTGGTAAAAATGATGTATTAAACCAATGTATTCAAATATGTCATCAAAAAAATATAGAAACAATCATCATTACTGCTAATCAATCTAACCCTATCATTCGTCAATGCCTACACAAAATTATGATTCCAAATGAAGAAAAAGAATATAAGATAGCCACTTTTTATTCTCAGTTTGCTATACAATATATTCTTAATATCATCTTTGCCATTATTTATAATCATCAATAATTATTTAAGTTTACTAACACCTTGTTCAAGCATTTCCATTTGTAATAATGTTTGCCAAGGTTGAATGACTTGTTCTTTACCATGAACAATACTTTCATAAATTCCATCATAAACACGCCCATAGTCCCCATCTACTGATGGGACTTTTTCTTCATGATAGCCTCCTTGATCATCATAATATGTCAAAATTCCAAAATGTTCTGGTAAATCTTTACCAAAATCTTGATGATCAGGCATATAAAATAATTTTAAGTGTTCTTCTTGACGATCTTTTGTTTCTTTTACAAACATTCCTTTTTTACCATAAACAATAAAAGAAGGACGTGATTTAACCCTAAAATAAGAAGATTTAACTGATACTTTTAATTTACCATAATATAAATCTAAGTCAAAATAATCATTCATTCTACCTGCACCAAGTAGTTGTCTTACATCATAATGAACATAATCAGGCATACCAAAATAAGAAATGACTTGATCTAATGTATGACAACCATGCCCATATAAATAAGACATTGCTGGATCAAACTGATGAACACTTTCAGGTATTTCAGGTCGATAATAATCAAAATGCATTTCTAACTCTAATAAATCTCCTAATTTCCCTGATTCAATTACTTTTTGAACAGTTAAAAAGTCACTATCATATCTTCTGTTTTGATAAGCTGAACAGTATAATCCTTTTTCTTTAGCTAATTCAAAAATTTCTTTTGCCTGTTGGCTATTTTCCATAAATGGCTTCTCACATAGAACATGTTTACCTGCTTCTAAAGCTTTTTTACTATATTCATAATGAAAATGATGTCCGGTACATACAACAACCATATCAATTTCATCATCTAAAAAGATATCATCTTGATTTTCAGTATAATGAACTCCTTCAATTTGTTCCCATATATCATGATGAATATGCGGATTATAAATAGTCTTAACAATAAATTTATCTTTTCTTTGCATGACAAAAGGTAAATGATATCTATTTGTACTTTTACCATTGCCAATATATCCTAATACAATTTTATTATCTATCATTATCAAACACGATCCCTTCTTGTTTTCTACCTTCTTCCATTAATTTTGAAATTAATAATGAAAGTTCTAACATTTCTTGTTGCTTCGTATGGTTATTTTCTTCAATCATTTTTATAAATTCTTTAAATTCATAGATTAAACGATGTTTTTTCTCGAATGTTTTTATTTCACTTGTTCCATCATTATAGCATATTTCATATTCTGTCATCTGACTTAGTGGTGCTTTAACAACAATAGCCGCCTGATTACCTTGAATAGTATTCATTAAAGGTGCTTTACAATCTTTAGCACCAATACATAATGCTTTAAAGTTACCATAATCAAAAGTCATCATCCCACTGGTATCAATCTTATTTTCAATATTAGCCATGTAACGATGTGAAACTGGTTTACCAAATAAATCAATTAAAGCATGAATATTATAAACATTTAAATCCATCAAAGCCCCTCCGGCTTTATGATAATCAAACGCTGGTAAAATCGTTCCTTCTTTAAATGCATTATAACGTGAAGAATATTGAGAATAGTTAAATGAAACAATTTTTATATCTCCTAATTTTTTTAAATCTGCTTTTAAAGAAAGAAATGCTGGTGTATAGTGTAAATTCATTGCCTCAAAAATCATACAATGGCTCTTTTGGGCAATATCAATTAATTCCTTCAATTCCTGACTATTTGCAGTAATTGGTTTTTCAATAATAACATGCTTTCCCTTTTCTAATGCTTTTTTAGCAAAACTATAATGCAAATGATTAGGTAAAGCTACATAAATAGTATCAATATCACTATCTAAAAGTTCATCATAATCTAAATAATATCCATCAAAATGATGTTCCTTAATCATTTTTTCAGTTTCTTCCAATGTATTTTCTGTCGACAAAATAACAGTCTTTTCAATGTTTAATTCATCATAAGTTGTCATTAAATCTTTGACAATCATTCCTGTACCTAATATTCCTAATTTCATATTTCTTCCTCCTTGTCTATCCATCCAAAATATTGACAAGCATACGCTATGCCATCATCTTTATTTTCTTTTGTAATAAAATCCGCTTTATCTTTTAAACTCGAACACGCATTGCCCATGGCTATTTTTGTCCATTCATCTTTAAACATAATTATATCATTAATATCATCACCAAAGACGACAACTTGATCATCTCTACCACCAATATAGTCTATCATTTTTTTAATACCTTGATCTTTTTTATCATGTTGAAAAGTCAAATAAGAAGGAACAAATCTTAAATAGCCTAATTCTTTTCTTGTTGTAAGTAAAGGTTCATCCTCTTGACTAATAGCCACATAAACTTTGTAAATGTTTTCCAACTTATCAAAAGATAATTTTGGATCGTAAATGTATTCTGTAGGTTCTTGCCGCTTACCTACCTGTTCAATAAATTGATGATCATTCATCATAACTTTAATACTGTCGTCGAAAGCAACCAATACACCACAACCTAACTCTTTAGCTTGTTTGCATAATGCTAATGCTTTTTCACGATTTAATGGTTCATTTTCAACTAATTTTCCATGATCAGCCAAAGCTGCCCCACCATTAGCCACAACATAATCAATCCCCATTTCACGGGCAAAATCCTTAACTTTATAATAAGCTCTGCCACTCGCAATACAAACAAAATGTCCCTTTTCTTTTAGTTTCTTTATTGTTTCTTTCACTGATAAGGGTACTTCCCCTGTTTCTTTTATCGTTAAAGTTCCATCAATATCAAAGAAAAAACATTTCTTTTCCATTATTCCACACCTTCTAACAATCCAATCGCTTCTTCAATGTTATTAACACATACATCAACTTTATCCTTTAAATCAGATGGTGAACTATGAAATGTAAAACAATAATCACTTGCCTCAAATAACGGAAGATCATTGTATGAATCCCCTATACCACTGATATGTTCTATTTGTAATGCCTTTTTAATTTCTTTAATACCTTGTCCTTTAGAACAATCTTTACTAACTATATCAATAGAATTTTTATTTTGAAAAGGCATAACGTCGCCATAACGATAAATTGAATCTAATTCTTTTTTTGTTGTCATCTCATCTTTAAAAATCAAAGAAACGCTATAAATAACTTCGTGTTCTACTTCTTTAAAATGATGTACAATTTGACAATATGAATGATTTTCTTCATTAAACGTTGCATAAAAGATATCTCTATTCCCTGTTTGAATAATCATATCTGCTTGATTAAAATAATCTAAAAAGATATTTTTTGCTGTTTCTTTATTCATAGGGGTATGTTGGATTATATTCATTCTTTTGTCGAGAATTAAAGCTCCAGTAGATAAAATATAAAAATCTAAATCTAATTTTTTTACATCATCTAAAGCACATAACGGTCTGCCTGTACACACGCCAAATAAATGATTTTTTTGATATTTTTTTATTGCCTTTTCATCATCTTCTTTAATTCGTCCATCAAAGACTAAAGTATGATCTATATCACTTACTAATGCTTTCATTTTTATACTCCTTTAAAACATCTACAATTACTTGATGATCTTGATCATGTTCAAGACCGGAAACGTAGATGCCGCCGATTATTTGATGCTTAACAATAAGTGGAAAACCACCACCACATATCACATATCCTTTTTTTAATTCTTCATCTTGAAACAACTGATCATCTTGATGTTGTTTGTACACATAATAAGTACTATGTTGATATTTTTCTAATGTATTTTGTTTATAATCTAACCACTTTGTTCCTGTTTTACCATCCATCAAGTATTGAAAAACAATATCGTGATTCATCACTACTCTTATTCTAACAGGTTTTAATCGTTCTTGGGTTATTTTTTTTATTATCATTTGACCAACATAAAAAGCATCTTTATGGCAAAATGACTCAAAAGATAATTCATTTTCTAATTGCAAAAGTTCTTCTTGATTCATATACATCTTCCTTTCACTCTTTTTATATCACACTAGATATACAATCCATAGTTTTATACAATAAGTAGGAAAAAAAGTTCATCATTCTTTTATTATATTTTTCAAAACAAGAATTAAAAGTTCAAAAAAGCGCTCACTTATGTGAACGCTTATAAATGATTAGCATTTAACCAATCCTTAACCTCTTGTAAACTATCATGTACTTGGCTACCTCTAATTGCAAGTCCTTGATGAACGATAGCTTGAGGACATAATTTTTTTATATCATTTTCACTTACGCCCATACCACTGCCTTCATGGCTGCATAATGGATAAATATGCTTACCAGTTGTATCATGTGTTTGTAAAAAAGTAAACATAGCCATCGGCATTGTAGACCACCAGTTAGGATAACATAAGATAATATGATCATATTGATTGAACTGATGAACATAATCTAATATTTTAGGTCTTTCTTGATTTAGTAATTCTTTTTTTGCTTGAGCAGTACATTGATGATAATCTTGAGGATAGCTATGTACTATTTTTACTTGAAATAACGTACTATCAATTAATTCATGTATCATTTTAGCAAGAACTTCGCAATTTCCTTGAGGTAAATCAACAATATTACCTGCTACATAATTTTCGCCTTTTCTAGAAAAATAAACAATTAAATTTTTACTCATTACATTCCACCTCTTTCATTATCATTATAAAAGATTGCTTAATATAAACAATTTTCATTACTAATGAAATAAATAAGTTTTTCTAATCATTATGATTCTTGATGTTTTTCTCTAAGTTTATTTCTTAATAATTCAGCAAATTCTTCTACATAGTATTGAGAATTCTCTTTTTTCCAAAAAGCACAATAATTTCTTTGAATTGGTTTTTGATGACGATACAAAGGAATAGCTTTAATTTGTTTTGAAGCAAGTTGAGGTTTATTTGCGTATTCAATTGGCATAAAGCCTTTATTGATTGTAACCAATAATCTAGCTTCTTCTATTCCATCTACAAAAATATATTTTCCTTTTAAACCGATGATATTTTTATAAAACTCTTGTTCTATTTCTTGTTGTTCTTTAGATGCTACAAGTATGCACGTTTCTTTTTTTAAATCTTGTACGTCAAGTTTTGTTTGATTGCTTAAAGGATGTTGATTAGAAATTTCTACATAACAATCCATATGTAAAAGATGATAATTAATATAATCATCATGAAAAGTCCTTCTTTGATCGCTAATAATTAAATTTAAATCATCATTAACTAAATAATTATATAATTCTTCATGATTACCTATTTTCAACTCAATGGAAACATGAGGATAAAGATTAGAAAACTCTATAATTGACTCTCTTATCTCCTTACCATGATAGTCTCTTAGATAACCTATTTTTAATACATTTTCATCTTCCTCTATTTCTTTTGTCTTTTTACATAACTCATATACTTCTTGTACAATATCCTTACAATGATGATAAAAATATTCTCCTGCCGGTGTTAAAGAAATTGCTTTTTTATTTCTTACTAGAAGTTTAACATCTAATTCTTCTTCTAAAGATTTAATTTGTTGAGATATAGCAGATTGTGAAATAAAGCATTCTTCAGCTGCTTTAGTAAAACTTTTTGTATTGACTACCGAAATAAAGTATTGCATTTGTTTATACATTTAATCATCTCCTAAAAATATTATAACTGATAAAATAAAATGATGAATAAACTTCATCATTTTATTTTTCAAATGTTATAGCTACGTCTTTAAGATACTCAATAATAGGTAAATGTTGTGGACATATTCTTTGACATTGTCCACATTGTAAACATTCACTGGCCTTTCCATTAGATTTAGTATGGACACCATAATAGTAATCACTATTCCAATCATTAAATTGCTTTTTAGCATTAAAACAAGCAAATAAATCGGGTATCTTGATTTTCTTTGGACAACCATCTTCACAATAACGACAACCTGTACAAGCAATACCACCCATGGATTTTAATATATGACTTACTTTAAACACAGCAGCATATTCATCTTTTGAAAAAGGAACAAAATCTTTCATATAACTAAGATTATCTTTCATTTGTTCAAGAGTGCTCATTCCTGATAAGACCTGGAATACACCATCAAATGAAGCCGCAAAACGAATAGCATAACTAGCATAACTGTCTCCATTTAACTGATCTAGTACCTTTTTTGCTTCATCTGGTAAACGAATTAAACCACCACCCTTGACAGGTTCCATAATTAATACTGGTTTATTAAACTGACGACATACATCATATACTTTTTTGCTTTGAACACCAGCATCATGATAATCAACGTAATTAAACTGAATTTGGACAACTTCGATTTCAGGATGTTCTGTCAGTATTTGTTCTAATACTTCACTACGATCATGAAAAGAGATACCGATATGTTTAATCTTTCCTTCTTTTTTTAACTGTTTAACCACATCATAAGCATGACATTTTTGGAAATGTGATAAATTTGTTGATCTTGCGCATGCATTAAATAATAATCAAAGTAATCAACACCTGTTTTTTCTAATTGTTCATTAAATAATGAGCGTATATCTTCCTCTTTATTAAAAAAATGAACAGATAACTTATTTGTTAAAGTATAACTTTCTCTAGGATAACGAGCATCCAGACAATCTCTTAATGCTGTTTCACTTTTTCCTTGTAAATAACCATGCGCTGTATCAAAATATGAAAATCCCTCAGCCATATACAAATCAATCATTTTATTAAATTCTTCATAATCCACGTCTTCACCTTTCATCGGCAGACGCATACAGCCAAATCCTAATTTTTTCATTTTTATTTCCTACTTACATGCTTCATTTACACAACGTAATGCGTTTAAACTTCTAGGATATCCAATAAATGGCAAGCATTGAGAAATAATTTTAATAAGAAAAGCTTTATCATTACCTATTTTCATATTTGCTGCTGCATGAGATGTTAATTGTGGTTCACATCCACCTTGAGCTGCTAAAAAACAAAATGTGATCATTTCTCTTTCATTATAATCTAAACCATGACGTGTATAATAATCTCCAAAAAAATTATCAGCCAACCAGTGATTAATATGTCTTGATTCTTCAGGACCAGATTTATAAAATTCTCTCATCCCTTCACCAAAAATATCAACCTGCGCTTGAATACCTTTTTCTAAGCGATTTTGTGGCGTTGTTGTTGATTGTCCTTCTAAAGGTAAAGCAATATTTTGTGCTTTACAAAAATCATTAACTGCATGTAAAAAAGGAAAGACTCTACCAATTCCTAAATATGCAACTCCTTGATATACAATTTCTTTCATTTCTACAGGAGTTACTCCAAATTGATAAGCAGCTTTTAACATTGCCTTAAACTCATCAATACCTTGACATCCAATTAAAGTAGCAAGAATCGCTTTCATTCTTACTTTATCGTCTAAATCATCTTGATTAACAACTTCATCAAAAGCAAAGTTATCAAATAATTCTATAAATTCAGGATCAGTTTTTAATAATTGAGATTCATATCCCGGAAACATTCTTTCATGATATTTTTTTGCATTTTCACTAATAGCCATATTTTTACCTTCTTTCTATTATTTTTCTGGTTTTAATGGTCCATAGAAATAAGATGCTGTTGCACCACCATCTATCAAGAAATCTGAACCAGTAATAAATGCTCCTTTATCTGACATAATTAGTTCAGCCACATTAGCCACTTCATCTGCAGTTCCTGGTCTTCCAGCCGGACATTTAGCAAACATATTTTTATAAAAATCTCCTCGTGGACCGTTGAACTCATCAACAGCTAAAGGTGTAACAATGATACCTGGAGAAATAGAATTAATTCTAGCCCCTTTTTGTCCCCATCTCACTGATTCAAACATCACTCTTTTTTCATTACAACGTTTTGCTAATTGGTATGCATGTAAAGTATCATGGATATTTTCTACTTGTAACATATCAAGATTTAGCAATTCTTCGGTTGGTGTTGTAGCAAGCAACTCATCTTCTTGTGATGTCAGTTGTTTCATACGATGTCCTGATTGACTAGAGATGGTTACACCCACACCACCTTCTTTTATTACTTTACCAACTTCTTCTAACAAAACTGCTGTTCCATATAAATCTACTTTTAAAATAGCTTCAATTGGTGCCTGTGATGGTGAAACACCAGCACCATTAATTAAGTAAGCAATATCTCCAAAGCTTCTAGCAAATTCAAACATTTCCAATATTGAACTTCTTGATGATAAATCCATTTCAAACGGCTCCACATCAAATCCTGCATTATTCATTGTCTCAGCAATTATCCTTGCATTATGAATATTTTTATCTCCTAAAACAATCTTTTTTCCATAACCAATTCTTCTAGCGATAGCCATACTAATTTGACCAGCGCCAGTTACTAACATAACGTCTTTCATATAATCACTCCTTTTACATTCATTATTATATTAATTTGATAATTGACAAACAATTTCCATTACTAATCATATACATAAGAATTACTTATAAAGTATATCATAGTATGTAGATAGGCAAAGTATGTATTTACAATTTCATCTTTTTTATCTATACTAATAAAGTAAATTAGAGGAGATTAAAATGACAAATCAATATTCAAGAACACAATTACTTATAGGACAAGATGGAATTGAAAAATTAAAGAAAGCACGCGTTGCTATTTTTGGCATTGGTGGTGTTGGTGGGTATGTTGTTGACGCCCTTGCTCGTAGTGGTGTCCAACATTTTGATTTGATTGATGATGATCGCATATGCCTAACTAATATTAATCGCCAACTTATTGCAACTAGAAAAACCGTTGGAAAATATAAAGTTGATGTAATGGAAGAACATATTAAAGACATTTTTCCTTTATGCCGTATCAATACCTATAAAACATTCTTTTTACCAGAAAATAAAGATACTTTCCCATTTGAAGAATATGACTATATCATTGATGCCTTAGATACAGTAACAGCAAAAATTGAACTTGCTGTTTTGGCTCAAGAAAAACAAATTCCCATTATTAGTTGTATGGGGGCTGGTAATAAACTTGATCCATCTCAATTTGAAGTGAGTGATATTTATAAAACAAGTATTTGTCCTCTAGCAAGGGTAATGAGAAGAGAATTAAAAAAACGTCATATAAAAAAATTAAAAGTTGTCTATTCTAAAGAAAAACCAATTAGACCACTTGAGGATATGTCTATTAGTTGTCGTAATCACTGTATATGCCCTCCTGGTGTAACAAGAAACTGTTTAGATCGTCGCGACATACCAGGAAGCATCGCTTTTGTTCCATCTGTAGCAGGACTGATTGTTGCTGGTGAAGTTGTTAAAGATTTAATCAATGCGTAAAAAAAACTTAGGTTAAATTCAATTTAAACCTAAGTTTTTTATATGAGTTTTTCATGTTTTAATGCTTTTGTAATACCTTCTTGATCAACATTATCGGTAATATAAGTTGCTACGTTTTTTAATGAATCAACAGCATTACCCATAGCTATTCCGTGATTGACTTCTCTAAACATAGCACGATCATTTTCACCATCACCAAATGCATAAGCATCATTTTTAGATATTTTAAAATATTTTAAAATATAAGCAATGCCATCTCCTTTATCAAATCCAATGGTTGAACAATCACAGTTTCCAATACCACTATGATCATTAATAACCAAATTTTCTTTAAATACGTTTACCATATTTAAATAGCGTTCTCTATCTCGATAATAAATATCAAGTGTATAAACCGTAATTTTGTCATCATAAGGTTGAATTCTTGTTTTCCCATATTCTTTTTTAGCTTGTTCTATTTCTTCATCACTTAAATGATAAGCCATAGAACAATCATCACTAACAAGTAAAGCACCCAAATTATTTTTATCAAGTAAATCTAGATATGTTCGTAATTCATCCCGGCTAAAAGCTTCACCATGAAGTTTTTTATTTTGATACAAAATATACCTACCATTACAACAAACAATTCCGTCAACTAAATGACCAAATAGTTTTTTTGCATAAAATGGCGCTCTACCGGTACATATAAAAGTCTTATGTGATTTATCTTTTAATAATTTTAATGCTTTTAAATTAGACTCCGGTATTTCCCCACGAACTGCTAGTGTTCCATCAATATCAAAAAATATAATTTTATCCATATTATTTTTCCCCAATACAATCAAGACATAATTTTGTAAGTCCATCTAACATATATGAACTTACCTCTTTAATATAGAAAAATTCAGGCAAAAATTCTTTTGGAATAAAAGAAGCTAAATGACATTTAATTTCATTCATGTCAGGTGTCATTGGTGAACGAATAGCAACTGCATCTGGTCCTACTAAAGCAATGGCTGGAAGTAATGCTTTCGTTACAACTTCAATTGCTCCTTGCTCATTTAAAATTAATTTATGACAATCATCAGATAGCTGCATTCTTTCAAGAAAATATTTAACTTCACCGGCCAATCCATTTTTCCCAGTAATGATTCTTCCATTAGCAATGATACCTTGACCACCTACTCCAAAACCAAATGGTTGTGAATGAAAAATGATACTGTTGTATTCTGGATGTTCCAAAGAAAATCCAACAACTGCTGCATTAGCATTATTATAAACAAAAATAGGTGTATGATATTTCTCTTCAAAATCTTGTTTCATATCAATATATTTTTCTGTTGTAGGATCTTTCAATTGTTTATCATCACTTACTATTCCTGGAGATGCAATACCAATCAAATCAATATATTGATGTTTTAATAAAATAGTATCAATAATATCATATAAATCATATATATTCATTATTTGCTTAATTATTAAATTTTCATCTATTATCTTTGACTTATCATACAAACGATAATAAATTCTTGTTTGTGTTTGATTTCTCAAAATAGCAATAGATAAAATACGTTTTTTATGTTGCATACAATGAACACATCGTTCTTCTTTTTGTTTTTTTCTTAATTTATTAAAATTTGTTAATTCATCTTGAATAAACTGAATTGTTTGAAAAGCATCATATGCAGCAAATAGCGCTGTAGGAATTTGTAATACTAATTTATCAGGTAAAGTATCTTGTAATTTTTTTAACATATAACCTATTTGTGGGGCAATCATCACTGCATCATATTTTTCTACTTCTTCATAAATATTCAAATATGATACTGCATTAAAATGATAATCAAGATGTAATGATTGTGCTGTCTCATTTAACATTTGAGCAAACATAGAAGTTGTTAAACCTGCCGAACAAGAAAGCAAGACTTCAATTGTTTTATGGTTCTTTAAAGCTACAAGTGTTTCTACCATTTCATCATATAATTGCTTTGCATGACCTTCATCTTTTAATTCAAAATGAAGATAAAACTTCACAGTTTCATCTTTATTAGAAACAATTGTAAATTCAACAACTGTACTTTCTTCAATATCGGTAAAACGAATTGTAGACTTACCATAATCAGAATTTAATTGAATAACATCTTGATCAACTTGTTCAACTTGATATTCATCATTTTGATGATTTTTTATCCATGCTATAAAGTCATCTTTCATATCACATTTTCTCCTTTCTTTCTTCTTTCATTTTTTCCTTTGTAATATACATATTTTTATCTGCTCGACTTAGAATATACCTTATATCTTCTTGAGGATATTGATTAGAAAGAGCATACCCACAGGCAAAATCAATATAGACTGTCGAATCTTTTTTATTTTGTTTTGCTACTTCTTCTTGGATATTTTTAATCATCTTTTTTAAATCTTGTGAATTTACATTTTCTAAAATTGCAATAAATTCATCACCACCATATCTTCCTACAAAGTGTTTTTTAGGAATCACTTTACGAATAATATGAGCAAAGCTACTGATTAATTTATCTCCTGAGATATGTCCTAAAGAATCATTTGTTTCCTTTAAATCATTTAAATCAAAAATAACGATAGCAAAACAACCTTTATAGTAATATTGATATTGACGAATTAATTCTTCGATAGAACTACGATTAGGCAATCCTGTAGCTAAATCTAAATAAGCTTTTTTATTAAGTTTACTATTATTTTTTACTAAAATAAAGAGTGAAATTGATTCTTTAATTAATATAGCTATCATAATCGTAATAACAATAATCAATCCATCTTCTATCTTTCTTAATTTTGTTGCACATCTTTGAGAATAGTCTTCTGCCGCACTTACAGTTTGATCTGCCTGTTGAAAATAATCCTCACTCATAGAAATAATATGAGAATTAGCATAATGTGTACTTCTATTTTCATTAATTTCTTTTTTTATATTATTCCAAGAAGTATACAAATGCTTTAATTTATTTTGATATGACTTATCTGGTAAAATCGTAAGATCATACTTTCCTCCACCATGCATTAATCCATCAAAAATATCATCTAAATATACAATTAAATCATCGTTACTTTGACCTGCAATTTCTAGTTTAATCACCCTTTGAGTAGCACCCCTGATAATACCGGCATAGTTAATAACACGAGCATTCCCCTGAATTGAATTAACATTAAACATCATACTCACTGTCAAAATAACGAGGAGTACTAAAACCCATCCTTGTATAAATTTTTCTATAATTCTTTTTTTACTTCTTTTAAACACAATACCATTTCCTTTTCATCTAAACCTATTATATCAAATATAAAAATCTATTAAATTCTCAAAAATAAAAATCCTATATAAAAAAATGAGATCATCTTTAAAAAATCTAAGAAATTTTTATTCTGTTTTTTTAATATCTCTTTGTTATAGTTTTCACGATGACAAAAATAAAAAATTTTAAAAGATTATTCATTGCTGTTATTTTCTTTTTGATTAAATTTCAAATACTAATTGTAACTGATATTCGTATTGTTAATCATTTATACACATCTCATTATCAAACAGATACAGTTACTTGAAATCTGGTACCCGTAAATAGTAAAATTACATACCTAATGATTATAAAATGCCATTAGAAACATCATCTAACAGTTAGAAAACTCGCTCTTCAATGTGTTGTCATACCTCGCATAAGTGAGCACGAACATAATATAGCCGTTGATATTAATGCTGATACTACTGTCTGTTCAAAAGACACCGTTTATCACTGGCTTGAACAACATGCTTATACATACGACTTTATTAGACATTATCCTGAATGCAAAAAAATATCACTGGTATTAACAATGAACCATAGCATTATAGATATGTAGGAAAAAAGCAACTAAAATCATAAAAAAACTTATGTTTAGAAGAATATTTGAATCAATATTTCCTTTCATAAGTTTAAATTCTGTTAGATATTTAAATTTAAATTCTAACAACATTAAAAAACGTTGATTATATCAACGTTTTTTTAATATATTATTCTACACCAATAATAAATGAGTATACAGGTTGTTTACCTTCAATAAGTTCTAATTCAGCTTCAAAGTTATCTTCGATATAACTTTCAATTTCTTCAACTTCTTCATCATTAACATCTTCACCAACAATTAAAGTAACTAACTCTGAATCTTCATCAATTAATTTATCTAAGCATACTTTTAAAGCATCTAATTTATTATCCACACAAGCAACAATATCTTTTTCAACTAATGCCATATAATCATTTGCTTTAATTTCTACACCATCAATATTTGTATCTTTAATCGCAAATGTTACTTGACCAGTTTTAACATTACTCATTGCTTCTTTCATTTCATCAATATTTTCGTCTAATGAAGCATCTGGATTAAACATGATACATGCTGATAATCCTTGAGGAATTGTTTTTGTTGGAATAACAATAACATTTACTTCTCCCTCTAAAATTGTTGCAGTTTGTTGTGCTGTCATCACAATATTAGAGTTATTAGGTAAAATAATAACGTTTTTAGCATTTACTTTTTTTACTGCTACAACCATATCTTCAGTAGATGGATTCATTGTTTGACCACCACTTACAATATAATCACAATGTAATTCTAAAAATGCATTTTCAATTCCTTTTCCTGCACAAACAGCAATGACTGCTGTTTCTTTAGCTTCTTGAACACCGGCATCATTATCATCAACACCAACAATACTTCCCGCATTAGCTTGAAGAGTATCAGCTTGTTCTTGCATATTTTCGATTTTTAATTTAACAAATTCTCCAAATCTTTGGGCAATATTTAAAGCATTACCTGGTTTTAAAGTATGAACATGTACTTTTACAATATCTTCATCTTGTACAACAACAATACTTTCTCCAGGAATTAATGATAATTCCTTTTTAAGTTGATCTTCTGAAAACTTTTCAATTAATGATGGATTTAAACGGATAATAAATTCTGTACAATATCCAAATTCTTCTTCTTTACCTTCTAAATTAGTTCCAGCATTAGTTTGTGCTCCACCTGTTACATCAACAAATTCAACACGATCTCCTTGTAATCCAGCCATAAATCCAGTTAATACAAGTAATAGCCCAGCACCACCACTATCTACAACACCTACTTCTTTTAAAACTGGTAATAATTCTGGTGTTCTTTCTAATGATGCTTCTGCTTCTTTAACAAAGTAAGATAACACATCTTCTACTTCCATACCTTCTCTAGCATATTCAACAACTTTTTCACTAGATTCACGGATAACAGTTAAAATTGTTCCTTCTACTGGACGCATAACGGCTTTATAAGCAACTTTAGCACCACTTTGCCATGCTTTTGCAAGTAAAAGAGCATCTATTTCTTGATGACCTTCTAATGCCATCGCAAACCCTCTAAAAATTTGTGATAGAATAACTCCTGAATTTCCACGTGCTCCCATCAATAAACCTTTAGATAATTTTTTTGCAATTTCATAAACATCATTGCTTTTTAAATCTTTTACTTCTTTAGCACCAGCATTAAATGTCATTGACATATTTGTACCAGTGTCCCCATCAGGTACGGGGAAAACATTTAAAGCATCAATTTCTAAATGATTATTATGTAACGTATTTGCTCCGCATAAAATCATTTCTTTTAATAATTCACCTGTAATGACTTTCATATGATCCTCCATTATTCAATATTACGAAGCCCTTGTACGTATACATTTACTGCTTCAATTTTTACATCTAAAGTTGATTCAACAACATATTTTACTTTCTTTTGAACTTCAACTAAAATTTCGTTAATTTTAATACCATAGCCTAAAATAACATATAAATCTAAAATAAGCCCTGTTTCTCCATCACGAGCAATAATTCCTTTTGAATAATTTTCCTTTTTTAATAATTCAAAAAAACCATCTTTAAGTTTCTTTTGACTAGCCATACCAACAACACCATAACATTCTGTAGCGGCACCACCGGCAACAGTAGCAACAACATCTAAAGAAATATTGATATCGCCTAAACTTGTATTCTTTTCAATCATCCAAAAATTCCTCCTTCTAAATGATTTTATGATATATTTACTTAATTATTATACCTTAATTATCAATCATTTACAATTTATATAACTAGACTTCATCTGCCAAAGAAAAGTCCTAGCAAATAATAACATAATTTTCAAAAAAAACAATTGCATTTTGTATAAATAAATGATATTATAGTCCAGTACGTAAAGCAACTACTAAAAAAGGAGGATTACGACATGTCAAGAAAATGCCAAATCAGCGGTAGAGGACCTATGACTGGGAACAGACGTTCACATGCATTAAACTCAACTAGAAGAAGATGGAACGTGAATTTACAAAAAGCTACTATTTTAGTAGATGGTAAACCTACAAAAGTTAGAATCTCTGCTAAAGAATTAAGAACTTTAAGAAAATCAGCTTAAGGAATATAAATAACAGCATTAATGCTGTTTTTATTTTCTTTAAAAGGAACGGTTTAATAAACCGTTCCTTTTTTAGTCATATGGTTTATATTCTACTGATTGCTTTTTAAAATCAATAAATAATTGAAAGGCTTGACGATTTTCATCTTCATCCCAAATTTCAACAAACTCAGGTGTTACTTCAATTAATATTTCAGTATCTTCATGACTATAAGCATTATAACTTTGCCATAAATATTGTTTGTATTTCTTTTCAAAAATACGTCCGGGTTCATCAATAACCAATCCTTTATTTAGTGCTATTCCTTCTACTTGAACACCATTAAAGCACATTGCTACACGATTATTTTTAAATAACTGCTGTGTTTTTCTAAAATTCTTATCAGTTTTAAAATAAATCTTATCATTATAAAAAACACAACTTACATTTCTTACCATTGGATAATTGTCCACGCAACTTGCAAGAGCCATAATTTTCCAATCACCTAATTTTTTATCCATTATACTTTTTGCTTCTAAAAATTCCATTTCAAAATTCCTCCTATATTATTCCTTGATAACCTAAAATAAATAAAATAGCTGTAATAAAGATCATTCCTGCAACAATAATGTATCCTTTATACACTTTTTGTTGATGTAAAGAAGATTCCACCAAATTTGTTCTTCTTAAAATATTCATAAGTGGTTTATATAAAAACCATGTTACCACAGCATTCATTGTTGCTTTGATTAAATTAAATGGTAATATACCAGGTAAAAGAATAGCAACGACAGCACTTCTTGGCATCCCATAATAAATAGGTGTCACAATGTAGTTCCATATTAACATACTCACTGTTGTAAGAATAACGCCACAAATAAGACCTATGTTTGCTCCTTTTTGATGGTGATGACGCTTATAAATAAAAGCAGCCATACAAGCAAATGAACATGTTGAAACCATATTCATAATGACATCTAGAATGTTTCCACCCCTAACTAAAAGTTCAAATATTGAACAAATAAAACTCATGATTAAAGATGTCATTGGACCATAAATAAATCCACCGATAATAATTAAAATGTCTTTAGGATCATACCTTAGAAAAGACACCATAGGCACAATTGGAAATGATATGATTAGATTAACAATCATTGCCATCGCACAAAGCATACCTACTGTTGTAATTTTCTTTGTTTCCATTTTCAATACCTCCTTCAAAGAAAAACGCACCTAAAATAATCTTCTAGGTACGTTTTTTGCTTATGAAGTATAACAAAAAAAGACTTCTTCCATCCAGACTATAACTGTTGCTACTGGAATTTCACCAGTTCGGCCTTTATGGCTCGCGGAGTTTACCGCCAGTAGAGAATTTCACTCTGCCCCGAAGTATTATTTTATTTGCATATTCATTGTATACTTATTTTATTTATTTGTAAACAAAAACGAAAGAGTGAATCCACTCTTATCGTTTAAATTGATTTTTAAATGTTTCAAAAATTGATTCTTTTTTCTTAGCATGTTTAGCTAATTGTTCGTACAATTCTTTTTCTTTACTTGATAATTTTGTTGGAATCTTAACTTCAATAGTCACCATTTGATCTCCATAACTTGAACCACGTAAATCTTTAACTCCTTTACCTTTTAATCGTAAAACAGTACCAGATTGAGTTCCTGCAGGAATTTTTAATGTGACATCACCTTGCACTGTTGGCACATCGACTTCACATCCTAAAGTTGCATCAACACTTGAAATAGGTACAGTAATATGAATATTACGACCATTTCTAACAAAATGTGGATGACTTTGTACATGTACTTCTACAAATAAGTCACCATTAGGTCCGCCGTTTGCTCCACGACCACCTTTTCCAGATACTCTTAATTGTTGACCATCGTTAATACCAGCAGGAATATCTAAAGAAACAGTCACTGTTTTATTATTATATCCCTTACCATGACAATGTGGACATTTTTCTTTAACAATTTTACCAGTACCATTACAATCTGGACATGTTGTTTGTGTAACAAAAGTTCCAAATGGAGAAGATTGTTGTTGTGAAATAGTACCTGTACCATGACAATGTGGACAAGTTGTTACATCATTAGGATTCTTAGCTCCCGTTCCATGACAATGACTACATGGTGCATCATATGTGACTTTAATGTCTTTTTTAACACCATTAACAGCTTCCATAAAACCAATATTTACTCTCATTAAGTGGTCATCACCACGACGAGGACCATTTGATCTTTGACGACGTGATCCCCCACCAAAGAATGAACCAAATATATCACCTAAATCAACGTCTTCGAAACCACCGAAGCCACCGAAACCACCTGCACCGCCAGCTCCTTGTTCAAATGCTGCATGACCATATCGATCATAAGCAGCTTTTTTATTATCATCAGACAATACATCATAAGCTTCTTGTACTTCTTTGAATTTTTCTTCAGCATCAGGTTCTTTATTGACATCAGGATGATATTGTTTTGCTTTTTTACGATAAGCACGTTTGATTTCATCAGCAGAAGCCCCTTTATTAATACCTAAGACTTCATAATAATCTCTTTTATTTGCCATAATTTCACCCTTTCATAACAGTTTTAAAACCAAGGTGGAACCTTGGTTTTAAACTTCTAGTTCTTTTCTTCAAAATCAGCATCTACAACATTGTCATCATTGTTATTAGATGTAGTTTCACCAGTTGGTCCTTGTTGATTTTGTTGTTGATATGCATATGATGCCATTTGTTGAGCCATTTGTTCTAATTCACTCATTTTAGCTTCTAATGTTGCCATATCATTGTTATCTAAAGCAGTCTTTAATTCTGTTTTTAATTTTTCAGCTGATTCTTTTTGAGTTGCATCAATTTTATCACCTTGTTCAGCTAATGCTTTATCAATTTCATTAATCATTTGTTCAGCTTTATTTCTTGTTTCAATATCTTTACGTTTTTTATCATCTTCTGCTTTATTAGCTTCTGCTTCTTTAACCATACGGTCAATTTCTTCATCAGATAATCCAGTAGAATTTTGAATAACAATTGATTGTTCTTTTTGAGTTTTTAAATCTTTAGCTTTTACATTAACGATACCATTAACATCAATTGAGAATGTAACTTCAATTTGAGGAACACCTCTAGGTGCTGGTTCAATACCGTCTAATTTAAATAAACCTAATTGTTTATTATCTTTAGCCATTGATCTTTCACCTTGTAAGACATTGATGTCTACTGCAGGTTGGTTATCAGCAGCTGTAGAGAAGATTTGTGATTTTGTAGTTGGAATTGTTGTATTACGTTCGATTAATACAGTCATAACTCCACCCATTGTTTCAATACCTAATGATAATGGTGTTACGTCTAATAATAAGACATCTTTAACATCACCAGCAATAACTCCACCTTGAATTGCTGCACCCATTGATACAACTTCATCAGGGTTTACTGATTTATTAGGTTCTTTTGATAATAATCTCTTAACTGATTCTTGTACTGCAGGAATACGAGTAGATCCACCAACTAATAACACTTGATCAATTTCACTTGGTTGCATTCCAGCATCACTTAATGCTTGTCTAACTGGTCCTTCAGTTGCTTGTACTAAGTCACGAGTAATTTCATCAAATTTAGCTCTTGTTAATGTTAATTCAAGATGTAATGGTCCGGCAGCACCAGCTGAGATGAATGGTAATGAAATTTGAGTTTGCATTACACCTGATAAATCTTTTTTAGCTTTTTCTGCAGCTTCTTTAATACGTTGCATTGCCATTTTATCTTGTGATAAATCAACACCTTGATCTTTTTTGAATTCAGAAACGATCCATTCCATAACTTTATTATCAAAATCGTCCCCACCTAATTTATTATTACCAGCAGTAGCTAATACTTCAAATGTACCATCAGCTAAATCAAGAATGGATACGTCGAAAGTACCACCACCTAAGTCATAAACTAATACTTTTTGTTCTTGATCTAATTTATCAAGACCGAATGCTAATGCTGCAGCAGTTGGTTCATTAATAATACGTTCTACATCTAAACCAGCAATTTTACCAGCATCTTTTGTTGCTTGACGTTGAGCATCATTGAAGTATGCAGGTACTGTAATAACTGCTTTTGTTACTTTTTCACCTAAATAAGCTTCAGCAGTAGCTTTTAAGTTTTGTAAAATCATAGCTGAAATTTCTTGTGGTGTATATTCTTTACCATTTACTTTTTCTTTATAATCTGTACCCATATGACGTTTTACAGACATAACTGTATCAGGGTTAGTTACTGCTTGTCTTTTTGCAGCTTCACCTACAATAATTTCTCCATTTTTGAAAGAGACAACTGAAGGAGTTGTACGATTTCCTTCTGGATTTGCAATTACTTTAACATCTCCATTTTCTAAAACACTTACACATGAGTTTGTTGTTCCTAAGTCAATACCAATAATTTTAGACATATTCATTTCCTCCTATTTATTCACTTACTTTAACTAAAGATGCACGAATAACGCGATCTTTTAACATATATCCTTTTTGTAATTCTTCAACAATCATTCCTGGTTCAACACCATCTTCTTTAACAGTCATCACTGCTTGATGATAATTTGGATCAAATTCCTTACCTTCGGTTTCAATAACCTTAACACCTTGATTTTCTAACAATGTCATAATTTGTTTATAAATCATTTCATATCCTTTTAAGAAATTACTTATTTCTTCACTTGGATTTTGTACTGCTAAAGATCTTTCAAAGTTATCAATTACAGGAAGTAATTGTTCGATGAATCCTTGCATCATAAACTTTAAATTATTTGCATGTTCATTTTGCATACGTCTTTTTAAGTTTTCCATATCTGCAAAGACTTTATAATAATCATTTTTCCATTTATCAACTTCTTCTTGAAGAGCTTTCATTTCATCTTCTAAAGAAGCTTCTTGATTATCATTTTCTTCAACTGTATTTTCTTCTTCAACTTCTTTTGTTTCTTCAACTACAGTTTCATTATCTTTTTCTGCCACCATGTTCACCTCTATTTCCAATGTCATTTGGTAATTCGTCTAAAAATGCTTTTTCAATATGTGCTGAAATATATTCAACCAATGCTACCACTTTTTCATAAGGCATACGGGTTGGTCCTATAACTGAAATAGATCCTTTTGACGTTTCCCCAGTTTTAAATGATGCTGATATAACTGAAACATCACCAATTTCATCAATTGGTGAATCAACACCAATCTTAACTTGTACACCATCTTCTATTGATAGTGGTTGGAATGTTTTCCAAGCTTGCGAATTCTCAAATGCGCTTACAATTTTTCTTAACTTATCTACATCGTTGTATTCAGGTTGATAAAGCATATTTTCTTTTCCAGAGAAATAAACATTACTTGAAGCAAATTTAACAAAAGCTTCTAGAAATGCATTCAACAATTCTTCATGTTGTCTAACACTCGTGGAAAGAACTGGCCTTACATCTCTTTCTAAATGAAACGCAACCTGATTAATAGGCGTACCTACAAGTAAATCATTCATAACATTAACACAACTCATTAAATCTTCCATTTCCACATCAGATGAAAATTGGAAAATCTTGTTTTCAACATGTCCCTGACTTGTAATAATAATAGCTGTAACTTTACCGTATTCAAGAGGAACAACTGTAATTCTTTGTAGTGTATCATCACTAGCTGAATTTCCTAATGCAACACTGGTAAGATGCGTTAATTCACTCAACATATTACAACTTTCGTGAACAATATCTGTCAGATTACCTCTACGCTTATTAAAAATTGTCGCAACTTGATTTTTTGTTGTTTCATCAAGATCAACTTTGCCTAAATTGTGCACATAGAAACGATATCCTTCTTTTGAAGGAATTCTTCCTGATGAAGTATGTGTCTTTTCAAGATATCCATAGTCTTCAAGAAAACTCATTTCATTACGAATCGTGGCACTAGAATAAGGCAATTGATATTTGGTCATTAAAGTTTTAGATCCCACCGGTTCAGCAGTTTCAATAAACTCATCAACAATACATTTAAATATCAATAACTGTCTTGCTGTTAACATCAAGTTCACCACCTTTAGCACTCCTTTTTCCTTTGTGCTAAATACATTATACATGATTTATTAGCACTGTCAAGCAACTTGTGCTAATTTTTAAAAATTTATTTTTTAAGACAAAAAAAGGCAATTTCCACTGCCTTTCTATTCTAAATAAAATCAACTAAGATTGCATTGAGCAAATAAAAATAATCAGGATTAACTTTCAAATAATGATGATTCAAAAACAAATGTTTCATCTTAATATGTTTATTTAAAGGTTCTTGATAATATTCTATAAAGTTTACTTGATAACATTGATTAAAAACATCAATATTTAATCCTTCTACCAGTCTTAAAGACATCATAAGATGATTAAACATATGATCCTCTTTTGATAAAGTTTCAATTTTTAAAATTGATTGTCCTTTTAAATAGTGACTTAAAGAGCGACTATGTTCTTTCATTTGATTATCAACTTTACCACATGCTCCAATACCTAGTCCTTCATAATTTTCATAACGCCAATATTTCAAATTATGAAGGCATTGATAGCCATCTTTAGCATAATTAGATACTTCATATTTTTTAAAGTTCATTTCTTTTAATGTTTGATCTATGAGTTGATTCATTTGGTATTCTATTTCTTCGTCAATAGGTTCAAAATCTTTAATTTTTAAAACAGTATGATCTTCTAAAATCAAAGAATAATATGATAAGTGTTGAATATCTAATGATTTAATAGTTAACAAATCATTTTTTACATCATCTATTGTTTGATGAGGTAAACCATACATCAGATCTAATGAAATGTTTTTAAATCCCAATTGTTTTGCTTGATTAATTAAATCATAGACATCTTGACAACAATGAACTCGACCAATATAAGGTAGAAGCTGATCATTAAATGTTTGCACCCCTATGCTTAGCCTTGTGATACCACCGTCTTTTAAGATACTTAATTTCTTTATATTCATGGTTTCTGGATTAAGTTCAATTGAATATTCTTTAACTGAATTTAAATATGGTTTAAAGATATTCATCAGACGTACTAACTGCTTTTCATTTAGACTGCTTGGTGTTCCACCACCAATATAAATTGTTTCAAATTCATTTATCGAAAGTTGTTTAAATTCATTTTCCAAACAATCTAAATATTGATTTGCTACTTTTTCATCATAAAAGACTTTACAAAAATCACAATAATGGCAAATATGATTACAAAAGGGAATATGTACATATAATGCCTTAACCGCCATCTTTAATACCAAACTCCTTTGCTAAACCACCTAATGAAGTTTCTTTATAAGCACTATTTAAGTCTTTTCCTGTCTCTTTCATAACTCTTACAATAGCATCATAAGAAACTTTATTTTTTCTTAAATAGCCTAATTGTTTCGCATATAAAGCTGCATCTATTGCCCGTAAAGCACCAAAACCATTACGCTCAATACATGGAATTTGTACATAACCACCAACCGGATCACAGGTAAGTCCTAAGTTATGTTCTAGTCCCATTTCCCCTGCATACTCTATTAAACTATTATTTAATTCTAAAATCCATCCGTAAGCTGCAGCAGCCATCGAACAAGCTGTACCTACTTCAGCTTGACAACCTCCATCAGCGCCAGAAATCGTTGCATTTGTCTTAACAACATTACCAAACAATCCTGCAACTGCTAAGGCTTTAATCAATTCTTTTCGCGGGATATTTAATTGTTTATAACAATAATACAAAACTGCCGGTAAAACACCACTTGCTCCACAAGTAGGTGCCGTTACCACTTTATGTCCACATGCATTTTCTTCAGAAACCGCATAAGCATAACTACTTACCAATAAACGTTCTCTTTCACTTTCTCTGCGTGTATTCAGTGCTTGTTGGTACATTGATTTAGCTACTCTTTTTAATTGTAATTTACCGGGTATTGTTCCTTCTGCTGATAGTCCGGATTGAACACATGCAAACATTGTATCTAAAACCTCAAACAAATACGCTTTAAAATTATCATCTTCATAATTCATAACATAATCATAAAAAGATATACCTTCTGTTTCAATATGCTTTTCGATTTCTTTTAATGTTTGATGGGGATAAACTTGTTTAGCTTGACTCAATTTACTATTTTCAAATTCAACCGATCCCCCACCAATAGAATAGGCTGTTAATGTATCTATTAATTGATCTTCACGATAAATATAAAAACGCATACCATTAGGATGATAAGGTAAAGTCTCACTTTTAAAATGTATCTCAGTACGATCACCTAATGTCTTTTTTATAATATAATCCGTCAAATGTCCTTTTCCAGTCAATGCCAATGATCCATACAAATCAACAACATATTTCGATGCTTGTGGATATCGTGTTTTCACTTGACTTGCTGCAATTTGAGGGCCCATAGTATGCGAAGATGATGGGCCAAATCCAATTTTAAATAACTCTCTTAATGATTCCATACTTTACTCCTAAATTCTTAATAAAAATAACTCTAATCCTTTTTTCTTATCTATTTTCCCAGTTTTGATTGAAACATCCAATTTCGATAGTTCATTCAAATAAGATAATAACTCTTGTAAATCATATTTTGTACCTTCTTTTCGAACATATTTCAATCGGTAAGGATTAACTGATAATATCTTTGCTATTTCACGATCATTATATCCTTTTCTATCTAATAATTTGACTTGATAAATAAGACGCATTGAATTTGCTATCAATACAATCAGCATAATTGGTTCTTCTTCAAGAACCATTAAATCATGATACACTTCAAATATTTTCTTTCGATTCTTATCTAAAATCGCACTGGTTAAATCAAATACATTTTCATCTAACGGTTTACTTACCAACATATCGACTGCATGATAATCAATATGTGATGTATATAAACATAGTTTTTCAACCTCATTAGAAACATTCAAAAGATTTAATCCCGTACGCGCAATTAATAATTCTAATGCATCATCATCAATAGTAGCATTCCTTTTTTTGATTGCTTGGCGAGTCGTATCAGATACCTTATAATAATTTAATGTATTGACTTCAAAAAACTTTGCTTTTTTTCTTAATTCCTTGACGACTTTCTTTCTTTCATCAAAATTCTTTTTATCATGAAAAATAACAAGATGAACATGGTCATCAATTTGGTCCATACATTTTTTAAATATCTCAACATCTTGATTATCTTTCTTCAATTTCTTTGTTGTAAGAAAATCAGCTTTTTTAATGACTACCATTTTTGTTTCATTTAAAAATGGAGGTGTCATCACATCTTCATAAACAGCTTCCATACCATCCCGGTCAACTTCATAAACAGTATAATTCATCATTTCTTCATGACATTGATATTCTTTTTTTAACTTTTCAAGACGTTGATCCATCAACAATCTTTCCTCACCATATATTACAAAAATCATTTTATCACCATATCACATTATAAACTAAATACATAACAAAGTCATGAATAAATATAATGATTGAAACCATAACTGATAATTTTAACCATTCCCATTTCATCACTTCGATAAACATGTATTCCATAATGTTTTAATCGCTGTATCACCTCATAGTGAGGGTGGTGATATAAATTATGTTTTCCTACACTAATCAAAGCAATTTTAGGTTGAATCGTTCTTAAAAAAGCAGCAGAGGTTGCACTATGACTACCATGATGGGAAACTTTTAAAACATCCACTTTTAAATGAGGATAACGTTCTATAAGATCTTGTTCTACATGAGATGAAATATCACCAGTGAATAAATATTTTAAATCTTGAATTTTTGCATAAATGATTTGAGACCGATCATTAGCATCACTATATTGTTGATTCAATAAAAGGCGTTTAAATAACACTTTTCCTATTTTTATCTCTTTAAAATCGTTAATAACTTTCTTTACCGTAAAGTGCTCTAACAAACTCTCTAATGCTCCTGCATGATCATAGTCATCATGAGATATAAATACAGCATCTAAATATTTTGCACCTTGACTTTCAAGATAAGGAATAATGGTATCAGTTGCTAGATCACGATTTTTAAGTCCACCTGTGTCAATTAAAACATTACCTAAATTAAATGGCTGTTGAATAAAAAAACAATCTCCTTGACCTACATCAATCATCACAACTTGACCTTCCATACGATAATAAGGATAAAAATAAAAAGCAACAAGACAAGCCAAAATCATCATCAATTCTTTTCTTATTGTTCTTTGACTATTTAATCGTATTATTCCCTTAAAATAATAAAGGTAATAAACCATTACAAACATCAATGTAGGATGACTAAAATGAAGGCTATAAGATATACCATAACAAAACTCAATCAAATAATTTAATAAACAAATACTCAAAGACAACAGAGGTACCATGATTTGGCCCAATAACATATAGCTTAAAATAAACTGATATAAAAGTTCTATATAGGGAACACAAACAACGGATAAAACAAATGATAATAATGGAATGCGATGATTAACACACATTAAAATCGGTAAACTCCCTAGCATCATATAATATTCACTCCAACGATGTCGATTAAGTAACAGCACAATAAAATACATAAAATATGAAAAAATAAACGACAAATTATAGAGAAGATAAGGATTATAAAATAACATACTTATAGTAAGTATCGATAAAATATCAAGTTGGTTCAAATATTTTTTAAATAATACCTGTCCTAACATCATCAAATACGCTCTTAAAAAAGATATATTATAAGGAATCCAATAAACATAAATCCCCATAATAATTAAAACCAAATACTCTAAAAAAGATTGAGGAAAAAACATTTGTCCTAGTTTCGTTAACCATTTATTCAATAATGTTAAATGCATTCCTGACAAGGCAAACATGTGAACAATCGATAATTGAGTCATTTTTTGATAAACTTCCTTCATCGTTTCATCTTTAATTCCTAATACAAATAATGAAACAAAACTTTTAGTCTGCTTATTTTGATTGACTCGCTTTTCCAATAAATGATAAGGATGTTCAACTTGATGATGATTTAAAACCTGAATACACTTTGCCTGATTAAAAATATTCATACTATACAAATAATGTTGATAATTAAAGGCATAATCATTAGTTGGCGCTTCTAAAGGCATATTGTATATTTTCAATCTCACTTGATCATAAATTCTAAAATCATCAAATTCACCATAGACCTTTACTTTATGATAACCCATTTTTACCACAATACTTTTATCATCTTGATTGACTATTGTTCCTGAAATAACTGTTTGATTGAGTGGCTTAGGTAATGATATGAAAAAAAATAGTCCAATCATGAAGATACCTATCAAAATCATCATAGAAGCTTTAAAATAACGTTTAAAAAACAAAAAATAAGGGATTAAAAAAAAGACAAAACACCAGTGATACATTTTCATAAAAAAGAGAATCAAAAAAGGCAATAGCCAGTAAAATAATTTTCCTTTCATAAGCAAAAATATTCTCTTATTCTTTCATATGTTTTTTGTCCAATTCCACTTATTTTCATTATATCTTCAATTGTTTCAAATCTTTTTTGATTTCTATAATCAATAATTTTTTGTGCTGTTTTTTCACCAATTCCTTTTATTTGTATCAATTCTTGTAAAGAAGCTTCATTTAGAGAAATAAGGTAATCGCCTTGAGGCAAATATAAAATTTGTTGATCATCTAAAACATAATTTAAAGAAAAATGATAATCATTATTAAGGTGCAATTGGTCAAAAATTTCACCAATCGTTGGACTATGGTCAAAGTGCAGTAATTGATTCACTTGTCCTACTACTTGTACTGTAATAGATTGACTTGTGTTGATCTTTTCTATTGTTTCCTGGGGTTGAATATAATGATAAGCAACAGATACAACAAACAAAAATAGGAGTAAACTAATTTCTATTTTTTTCATAAAAAAAACAAGAGTTAAAACTCCTGTTCAATATTAAAATGTCGATATGCTACTTCCGTGACAATTCTTCCCCTTGGTGTCCTTTTTATCAATCCTATTTGTAATAAATAAGGTTCATTAACATCTTCTAATGTTTGTGGTTCTTCACCAATAGAAGCTGCAATTGCTTCTAAGCCAACAGGACCACCTTTAAAACGATGAATAATCCCTAATAAATACTTATGATCAACATCATCTAACCCTAAATTATCAACTCTTAATCTTTCTAAAGCTTCAATTGTACGTTCTTTAGTAATGGTTTCATCACCATAAAACTGAGCAAAATCTCGGACTCTTCTAAACAATCTATTAGCAATACGTGGTGTACCACGACTTCTTCTGGCAAGTTCTCCTTTAGCATCATCATCCATAACCATTCCATAAACCTGACTCGTACGATCAATAATTCTTTTTAAATCATCTTCGCTATAATATTGAAGTTGCGAAATAATACCAAAACGATCACGAAGTGGTGCCGATAAATCACCGGCACGTGTTGTTGCCCCTACCAAAGTAAAAGGTGGCAAATCTATACGTACAGAACGTGTCGACGCTTCTTTACCAATAACAACATCAACACAAAAATCTTCCATAGCTGGATATAATATTTCTTCAACTACTTTGTTTAAACGATGAATTTCATCAATAAATAAAACATCTCCAGGTTCTAGTGACGTTAAAATAGCTACCAAATCTCCTGTTTTTTCAATGCTTGGTCCAGTTGTTATTTTGATATGAGAACCCATTTCATTAGCAATAATCATTGACATTGTTGTTTTACCTAATCCTGGTGGACCATACAGTAAAACGTGATCTAATGACTCATTACGCATTTTAGCTGCACCAACAAAAACCTTTAAATTATCTTTCAAATTATCTTGACCAATATATTCATCAAAGTTATCTGGTCGTAAAGAACTCTCTTCATCTTCTTCAATATTGGGATCTAATACATCATTTTTTGACATAACTTACTCCTTTATTTTACTAATAAACTTAATGCTTTTTTTACATAACCATTGGTATCCAACTTCTCATTCATTAATTTAGCAAGTGCGCGATCAACTTCACCTTTTTTATACCCTAAAGCAATTAAAACTTCTCCCGCTTCTTCTAATTCCTGATTAGAAACTTGTTTACTTCCTACTATTTTACCTTGTAAATCTAAAATAATTTGTTGTGCAGCTTTAGGACCAATACCTGGTATTTTCTTTAGGTACGCAACATTAGCTGTCTCAATTGCAGTCACAATACTACTTACATCACCACTCGCTAACATTGTATTGGCTGTCTTACAGCCAATCCCTTTAACCATAATTAATTTTAAAAATAATTCTTTTTGTTCAACTGTTTGAAAACCAAACAAAAAAATACCATCTTCTTTAACTTGTTGATACAAATAAACTATGGCTTCTTTGCCTTTTGTATAAGCATAGGGATTGCTTACATAAATCAAATAGCCAATACCATTATTTTCCACAACAATATGATCACTTTGTAAATCAACAACGATTCCTTTTATATAACTATACATACTTGACTCCTATACATATTATAAACTATTTTTAACACAAAAAATCCCCTATATGTGTTTAATTTGTCTCAACAATTATAACATAATTTTATTAAGCGATAAATAAAAAACCTTGATACAAAATCAAGGTTAATCATAGAATTCAAATTCGAAGTCAAGAATAGAAACAATATCTCCATCTTGAGCACCAGCTTGTCTTAAAGCTTCATCAATTCCCATATTTCTCATTTTAATTGATAAACGTTTAATCGCATCATCACTAACTAAGGACGTCATAGAAACTAAGCGTTCAATCTTCTTACCAGTGATATTCCATTGACCATTTCCTAAATTATGAACAACAAATGGTGCTTCCTCTTCTTTCATTGTATAAACAACAGTATTTTCTTGAATTTCTTCTTGATCAAATTTAGGTGCATTCTCTAGTGCATCAGCAACAGCATATAAAACTTGATCCACACCTTCATGAATAATAGCAGAGATTGGATAAACTTTAACATCATCCCCTACTTTTTCTTTAAAGCGTTTTAAGTTTTCCTCAGCACCTTCTTCATCAATCTTATTAGCAACAACAATTTGTGGTCTTTCTAATAAGCGATACTGGTATTGTCCAAGCTCTTCGTTGATTGTACAGTAATCTTCATATGGATCTCTTCCGTCTACTGCCCCCATATCAATAACATGAACAATTACACGACATCTTTCAATATGACGTAAAAATTGATGACCTAATCCTTTCCCTTGACTAGCGCCTTCAATCAAACCTGGTAAATCTGCCATAACAAAGCTACGACCATCTTTAACTTGAACAACTCCTAAGTTAGGTACAATTGTTGTAAAATGATAATCAGCAATTTCTGGACGAGCACGTGAAACAACTGATAAAAGTGTTGATTTTCCAACTGATGGAAAGCCGACTAACCCTACATCAGCAAGTAATTTTAATTCGCAAACAACATCAAATTTTTCACCGGGTTCTCCTCGTTCACAAATTTGTGGCGCTGGATTTCTAGAAGTAGCAAATCGCGCATTACCACGACCACCACGTCCACCTTTTGCAAGTACAACGTGCTGTTTATCCTCAGTTAAATCCGCCATAATTTTTCCTGTTTCAGCCTCAGTAATCTGAGTTCCAACGGGAACTTTAATAACACAATCACTAGCGTCTGCCCCATGCATTTTTTTAGGCATACCATTACCACCAGCACGTGCTTTATACACACGTTTATATTTTAAATCTAATAATGTTGATAAAGATGTTGTCGCTTCAAAAATGACGCTACCACCTTTACCTCCATCTCCACCTGCAGGTCCTCCTTTAGGTACATGGGCTTCACGACGGAATGCAACAGTTCCATCTCCACCTTTACCTGCTTCGATATAAATTTTAGCTTTATCTATAAATTGCACATTTCCACCTCTTTTCTAAAAAAAAATCCCTCGAAAGGGATTTAAATTATGCAGCTGGGTAAACTGAAACTTTCTTTCTATCTTTTCCCCATCTTTCAAATTTTACTACACCATCAACTTTAGCAAATAAAGTATCATCTCCACCTTTACCTACATTAGTACCTGGATGGATTTTAGTTCCTCTTTGTCTATAAATAATAGAACCTGCTGTAGCGAATTGACCATCTGCTAATTTAGCTCCTAATCTTTTTGCTTTAGAATCACGACCGTTTTTAGTTGACCCTACACCTTTTTTAGAAGCGAATAATTGTAAATCTAATTTGAACATCATGATGTTATTCCTCCTCATTGATTATCTGAATATATTGACCATAGCTATCCTTAATCGTTTCTAAACTTATAACAAGAGTCTCTAGAATCACTTGTAAAGTTTGATCACTTTTAACAATATCTATACTTATATTACCATTTTTCATCTTAATAAAACACATTTTTTTATCAAGATATCCCTTTTGTGCAATAGTATTGCAAACACCAACAGCGATTGCACTCACACCTGCACACACTAAATCTTTTCCATATTCGTCACTTTGTGCGTGACCAGAAATCTTTATAGAACTGATTTCTTGTTTTTTCTTTATTATCTTAATCTTAATCATGATTAAGCATTGATAGCATCAATAACTAATTTTGTATAAGGTTGTCTATGACCTTGTTTTTTATGATAATGTTTTTTAGCATTATATTTGTAGATTGTTACTTTCTTTTCTTTACCTTGTTTTTCAACAGTTGCTTCAACTGTAGCACCTTCTACATAAGGAGCACCAATTTTCACTGATTCATCTCCTACTAATAAAACTTTATCAAAAGTCACTTTTTCTCCTGCTTCAACTTCTAATTTTTCTACAAAAATAGTATCTCCAGCTTCAACTTTTAATTGTTTTCCACCTGTTTCAATAATTGCGTACATATCGCACCTCCTATAAATTTTTCTAAGACTCGCCAACCAAGGCAGCTTATTGCATTTAATACCTTTTATGTGCGGTTGTAGTCTAGAGGTCTACAACATTTGCATTATATCCAATATTTCAGCCAAAGTCAACGCTTTTTCATTGATTTTATCAAATAAAACTTCATTTCATCGAATGAATATGATTTTGTTTCAAATAGATAAAAATTTTGATAAGGTCGATAATAAGTTACTTTTCTATTAATTTTATATTTTCGTTTTTTCATCTTATCATGTAAAATTGTTTGAATATATACATAGCGATAATTTTTTAAATAGTCTATATTTTGAATTAATAAATAACTCAGTACAACCATCTTTCCTAATTCATGCGTTAAAACAAAACAGATACATAATGTTAAAAGAGAAAATTTAATTTGCATTTTTAGACAGCTTAAATAATCAAGAAAGTAACTCATTAACAACAAAGCTAACTTTGCGCCATCTAAAGGATAAATAGGTAATAAATTAAAAATAAAAATGGCGCGATTAATCGTATAAAAAAATTCATAGCCTGTAAAATAACAAATAAGCATCATCAATAAACTGACAAATAAACCACCACAAACAACCATTATATCCTCATATACAAAATGATATCCATAATCATCTAACGACAAAAAAGCACCAAATGGTAATACTTTGACTTGATTAATTTGATAATGGAAACAACAAGCCATAAATAAATGACCCATTTCATGCAACAAAACAAAAATAAGTGTCGCTATATATTCATGGGTACAACATGTAAAATAAGATAAACCTAAATAAATAAAAGTTAAGGGATGGATAATCCCTTTATTCCATCCCTTGATAAGTTTCATAATCAAGCTTTTTCCCTGATAAACTAAAATCAAGTGTTAATTCATTTTGATAGCTTCCAATACTCATCCCTTTTTTTATTTTTTGATTTTCTTTAACAACAACGTTTTTTATTCTTCCATATTTAATTTGAACATGTTGATCACTCATCACTGTAATAATATAATGATGATTCTTTTTTGTAATATTTGTAATTTGACCATTACTTAACGATAAAACTTCATTACTATTATTATAATAATAATTATCTTTGATTTGTTGATAAGTTACTTCATGACTGACTTTATGATCTTGAGGTAAGTAATCTAGTATCACTTGTGACATTTTTGTAATTGTTTGGTTTAACATTTTATTATTTAAAATCGTTCCCTCTAAATCATGATTTTTCACAATAATCAACGAAGATAAAATAACAACAATCATAACCATAAACCGTATCATTCCATTATATAACTTCTTAAAATGATAATCCGTGAGTGGTTGATTCCCTTTCCGTCTATTCATTCTTTTTCTCACTTCATCAAGTTCTGACATAACATCACCTAATATATCATATGAAAAAAATGGACAAATATTATTCAATCCCTAAAATAATACGACTAAACCATCCTCTTTTTTTACACTGAACATAGTCTACCTTATGACCCAAGACTCTTAATGCAATATGATGAAAACATTTATGTAATAAATGATCTTTTTTTAAATAAACAGGCATTCCTTTATTATTGGCTTCAATCATATCATGATGGTCATATACAATTCCTAAAACAGGTAAAGATAAAATATCAATGGCATCACTCACCATTAATGATTTACCACTTTCAATATCATCTTGATTCATTTTATTAATAACCATTGATATTTGATGAATTCCTTTTTTCATCAACAATCCAACAACCCTGTCGCTATCACGCAACGAGGCTAAGTCTAAGTTAACAACGACAATTGCCTCATGAGCGATACTCGTTGCATAATTAAATCCTTGTTCTACACCTGCAGGACTATCAATAATAATAAAGTCGTATTCTTTTTCCAAATGATGAATTAATGATTCCATAATCTTTGTATCTAATTGATCAAATGATAATGATTTACATGCTGGAAGCAAATGGAGCGTGTGCATTCTTTTATCCTTCACTAAAACCTGTCTAATATCACAACGTCCCTCCACTACATCATTTAAATCATAAACAACTCTATTTTCTAATCCCATCATGACATCTAAATTTTTTAAACCAAAATCACCATCAATCAAACAAACCTTAAGTTGATGATCAGCAAGTGCCATAGCAAGATTAACAGAAACACTGCTTTTCCCTACGCCTCCTTTTCCAGAAGTGACAACAATTATTCTTGACATATCAATTCATCCCCCTTGTTCAAGTATATTTGCTTATCCTTATAATAAAACAGCGTCATTTCTAAACTTGTAAAATCTTGTCGTACATTCCCAAAATATCTTATATTTGCATTTTTATAACAGCTACTTGATACAATTGCATTTTCATTTATCCCTTCAACCGTTCCCATAATTCCTTTTAAAACATAAAGTCTAGATTTAAAATAAACGATTGCCCCTGGATTAATTTGTCCTGTAATTAAAGTATCTTCATACACTGTAATGATTTCACCAGCGTGAATTGTTCGATCAATCAACTTCATATGTTGAACTGGTTTTGCTTTTTCTATAGCTATACCATCAAAAATAACAGCCTGACTTTCTAAAATGATATGTAAAAAAGTTTTCATTTGACTTTCATTCAAAATTCGACTTTTAAAATCAAAAAAAGCCTTTGGAAAATAATCTTTACTAACAAATAAAGATTCTTTCAAAAGACTTTTTAATTCCTTCATCAAAATATGAAAATCAACTTCGTCATCCATCATAAAAACCAAACGACCATTAAGACCTTTTACCAAAATATACATTATTATCACCCTCTATCTTTAATTTGTCATGGATGTAATAAACTAAATTATAACCGACAATATTAAAGATTACCGTTGGTAATAATCGGTTAAGCATATAAGTAACAATAAATAATTTTGTTACTTTTGTCATCCACATTAACCAATATATCACTACTTCTTGGGTGAAAATTGTCAAAACAACAAATAATAAAGCTTCAAAATATGTAAATTTTGATTTCTTTGTATAAAGTCGCCCAACAAAGGCAAAAACAACAAATAATAACATATACATTAATAATGAGTTACCATAAATCAAACTATAAAATCCACCACATATCAAAGCAAAAGGATAGCGCATATCTTCATCTATTGTATTATTTAACAAAGTGAACATAATTAATCCTAAATAAGGAATAATAGTAATTCCTTTATTTAAAAACGATTGTGGTAAATAGTATTTCAAAAGGTCATCACAAATAAAACAAACCAAGATAATTAATAAATATCTCACCAGGCGTTTATTCATGACTATTTACCTTCTTTACCACTGCCACATATGATAAATCATTAAAATTAGCCGCTGGTTTTACATACAATTTTGTCGTTGTTCCATCAGATTTAACACTTAGTTTTTTACTTGTACCAATATAAATACCCTTAGGACTCATGCCATCGCCACCTAACCCTGAGGTGTAAACTTTAGCATTCTTTTCCAATTTTTCCACATCGCTTAATAAAGTAATCGATAAATAACCACGATTAACATCATAGCCATCCATTAAACCATATAATGTATCATTGCCATTTAAAATCATAACTGGAACTTGTTTTGTTGGATTTTGAGTTGTAAGCAAGGAAACTGTAGCCGAAATTTCAGTTACAGAACTAATTGTACCAATCATTCCTTGAGAATCACAAACAACCATTCCTTCTTCCACATTACCCATACTACCCACATCAAGCAATATTTCATTATTCCAATTACTCGCATCACGAGTCACAACGCCTGCTGTTTTCGTCTTATACTCACTTGGTAAATAATTGATTTTTGTTAAATCTTTTAATTTTTTTATTTCGCTAGAAAGCACATCGGTGTTTGCTTCCACACTTGCATAAGAATTTAATTTTTCTTTTAAAATTTTGTTTTCTTGGTAAACATCTTTTAAAGCATTATATTCTGAAAATAAATCACCAACAAAGGATATTGGTTTCTTTATTAAATAATATTCAACAACAGCAATCGAATTACTAAACATTTTTTCTATCTTAGTTTGATTACGACTAATAAACAAAGAAAAAAATGAAAACACAAAGACTGCGACAATACATGATATAAGAATTCTTTTATTTCTTTTTTTTCTACGATTATTCAAAATATCACCCCTAGTCTTAATCATTATAAAGCCTAGAAGTAAAAAAATCAATCTAGTTTAAATGGTATATTCTATCACTTGCAAAACTGTAAAAACAATGATCACCAATAATTAAATGATCCACCATTTCTATTTCTAGTTTTTTAGCCATATTCATCAAATGTTTGGTCATTTGTTGATCTTGAATAGATGGCTCCGGATGACCACTTGGATGATTATGAATAAGCATGATTTGACTTGCTCCACAAAGTAAAGCTTCTTTAAAAACTTCTTTGCCCGTAAGCAAAGATGCTTGATCACTTCCTATAAACAGTAATTTTTCTTTAATCAATTCCAAACGATGATTCATACATAATAAAATCACTTTTTCTTGTTTTTCAAATAACAATTGATCTTTAACTACACAATAGCCATCCATCGGTTCTTTAATATATTGTCTTGTTTCTTTAAATGATGAGAGTCTTTTAGCAATCTCAACACTTGCTAGTATTTCTATGGCTTTAGCACTTTTAATTCCATTTATCTTAATGAGCTGATAATAATCAATCGTTTTTAGTTGATTGAAACCACCTATTTCATTTAATAAATGTTGTGATAACTCTAACACTGACATCTGTTTATTCCCTGTTCTTAAAACCAAAGCTAATAATTCTTGATTAGATAATGAATTAATTCCATTTTTAATAGCCTTTTCTCTTGGTCTTTCATTTATAGGATAATTTAACATTTCTTTAACTCCTTATATACATGTTCATATTTTTTATTTTCAATCTCATTTTTCCATCTCTCATTAACCAAATGTTCCTTTACAACACAAGTTATACCTTTTTGGCTAATTTGTTTTGCCTTTTGATTAGCTTCTTTATTACTTAAATAAACACCTTCTATAACAACATACTGCTTGTCCTTGTATGTATAACCTGTATACCCTTTTTCTTTTAATTGTTTTATCATTTGATCACTATTTTGCTTTTTTTGATATCTTCCAAGTTGTAGTACATACACTGACATTTCTACCTTTAATAAACGATCTCCATAAATAAATACGATGCTGTTCATCACCATCATCATTATCGTAAATAATACAATTGCTTTGCGATTCATCTTTTTCACCCCATAAAACATATGCACTTAAGATAAAAATATGAAAGGCATAAAGCCTTTCATCGATATTTTCTTAAAACAGAGGGATATAACTTGAAAACTTGATAAATTACATTCCATGAAATACAACAAATTGGGATGATAAAAAGACTTCCACCTTGTATTTCATAAAGTTCATTTGTTGATAATTCTTTCATTTTAGCGCCACTCAATAGAAATCAATCTTGGAATAGAAACTCTTCCCCCTTTAGAAAAGAGTATCTTATAGACCGCAGCACCCATAACAACACATACAATCCATGTCCCTACTGCTCCACCAGTTAATTCCATTTGTTCATTCACTGTTAGTTCATTCATCATTAAGCTCCTTTCTTTTAAGAACCAGACCAACCACTATCATTCTCACTATTTATATATAAAATTATGAGTTAAATTTCTTCTAAAAATTAAAAATAAATAAAAAAATATTCCTATCAGCAAGGATAGGAATACTTCTTATCTTTAATTCTTTGAAATTTTTTCTTTAACTGCTTCATATTTAGAAGTATAATCAGCTAATTTCTTTCTTTCTAAATCTACCTTTTCTTGAGGCGCTTTAGAAACAAATTTTTCATTATTTAACATATTAGTACAACGTTTTATTTCGCCTTCTAAATGTTTCAATTCACTCATTAATTTTTCTTTTTCAGCTTCTTTATCAACATATGCACCTAATTCTACAACAAGGTTACTTCCTCCTTGAATTGTTGCTGTTGCGACATCATCACTTGTTTCAATATTATAACCCGCACAAGATGCATGACATAATTTTTGAATATAAGGAACACATTGATCTAATAATGATTCTAAATTATTGTCTTTTGTTTCAATTGAGTAAGCTACTTCAATAGCGTTTTTAATTGTATAATGTGCTCTAATTTCACGAATTCCTTTAACAATATCCATTAAATAAGTAAATTGATCATTAATTTGATCATCATCAAATTCAGGATTAGCTTGAGGATATTTTGAAATACAGATAGATTCTTCTAAATGAGGAATAGCCTGATAAATTTCTTCAGTGACAAAAGGCATAAATGGATGTAACATTCTGACAATTGCATTAAGTACATAAACAAGAGTATGAACACTTGCTTGTTTTACAGTTTCATCATCACTATTTAAATGAACTTTTGTAAGTTCAATATACCATGAACAGAAATCATCCCAAATAAATTTATAAAGTTCACTACCTACATTAACAAACTCAAATTTATCCATGTTTGCATCAACTTCACGAATCACTTCATTTAAACGATTTAAAATCCATTTATCGCATAAGTTTAAATGATCAAATTTTAAATCTTTATATTCAAGATTTTCATCAGTATTCATTAAAACAAATCTTGCTGAATTCCAAATCTTATTAATGAAATTCCATGATGCTTCTAATTTTTCTGGAATATAACGTAAATCCATACCAGGTGCTGAATTCGTAGTTAAGAAGAATCTTAATGTATCAGCCCCATATTGATCAATAACATCCATTGGATCAACACCGTTACCTAGTGATTTTGACATTTTACGTCCTTGTTCATCACGAATTAAACCATGGATTAAAACATGTTCAAATGGTCTTTGTCCTGTAAACTCTAATGATTGGAAAATCATACGACTTACCCAGAAGAAGATAATATCATAACCTGTTACTAATGTATTTGTAGGGAAATATCTTTTAAATAATGGATCTTCTGTGTTAGGCCATCCCATTGTACTAAATGGCCATAAAGCACTTGAAAACCAAGTATCTAGTACATCTTCATCTTGATGCCAGTTTTCAGCATCTTGAGGAGGAACTTTTCCTACATAAACTTCACCTGTTTCATTATGATACCAAGCCGGTACTTGATGTCCCCACCATAATTGACGGGAAATACACCAATCTTCAATATTTTCCATCCATTGATTAAAAGTTTTTTCATAACGAGGTGGTACGAAGTTAACTTTAGAATCTTTCTTTTGATTTTCTAAAGCAGCTTTTGCTAGTGGTTCCATCTTAACAAACCATTGTTTTGATAAATAAGGTTCAACAATAGCCCCAGAACGTTCTGAGTGTCCAACTTGGTGAGTAATTTTTTCAATATGATCAACAACACCTTGTTTTTCAAAGTCTGCTACTAACGCTTTACGACATTCAAAACGATCCATTCCTTGGTATTTACCACACATTTCATTCATTGTTCCATCATCATTCATACAAATAGGCATATCTAAATGATGCTTTTTTGCTAACGCAAAGTCATTAGGATCATGTGCAGGTGTACATTTCATGACTGCTGTACCAAATTCACGATCAATATAACTATCAGCCATAATTGGTAAAGCTTCTCCATTAGCTGGGTTAATTGCTTTTTTACCAATAATATCTTGATAACGTTCATCATCAGGATGAACGAAAATAGCTTGATCGGCAAACATTGTTTCTGGTCTTGTTGTTGCAATGACTAACTCACGATCACTATCTTCTAATTTATATTTAAAGTAATACATCGCACCTTCAATTTCTTTATGAATAACTTCAATATTACTTAAAGCCGTACGTTGAACTGGATCCCAGTTAATAATACGTTTCCCTTGATAAATATATCCCTTTTCATAAAGACGTACAAAGACTTCTTTAACAGCTTCACTTAATCCTTCATCCAATGTAAATCTTTCTTTAGAATAATCTAACGATAAACCTAGTTTTTCCCATTGCGCACGAATAATTGAAGCATATTCTTCTTTCCAAGACCATGCTTTCTCTAAAAATTTTTCACGTCCAATATCATAACGAGAAATACCTTCTTCACGCATTCTTGCTTCTACTTTTGCTTGAGTTGCAATTCCTGCATGGTCCATTCCCGGTAACCATAAAGCATCGTAGCCTTGCATTCTTTTATATCTAATAATCATATCTTGTAAAGTTGTATCCCAAGCATGGCCTAAATGAAGTTTCCCAGTAACATTAGGTGGTGGAATAACAATAGCATATGGTTTTTTAGACATATCTCCTGCTCCAAAATATTTTTTTTCGATCCAATGTGCATATTTTCCTTTTTCTACACTTTGATGATCATATTTACTCGCTAATTCTTTCTTCATCTTTTTCTTCTCCCTCTTGATTCAAATTAATAAAATCATCTTTATGTTCTTTGATGTATTGGTTACATTTTTCCATAACTCCCCCAGAACGAATCATAGCGATAAGTTCATTAGTAAAGTCAGAAAAATTATAAGTTGCATAATCACTATCTTCATCAATTTGATCTTCTTGATCATTTTCAATTAAAATAGCTAAATGTTCTGCTGCTTGTAATAAAGTAGATATTTCATGACAATGAATTGTTTCATAAGCTTCTTTATAGTATGGACGACATTGGCAATAAGGTTCTGTAATAAAGAATGAGTGAATAGAACCTTTACCTCCTTGAAGTGAATTTTCTACTTGATAAATCGTATAAATCAATTTTTCTCCGTGTGTTAAATTATCAACAAATTGACCTACTAATTCTTCTTGATCATAATATTCATCTTCTTTAGCCATAATTTGAAAAATAACAGCATGAGTTAATTCATCCAATGGGATATCATCAAACATTTCGCTTGTAATATGACTATATTTTTCTTTCTTTTCATCATAAAGTGCTTGTTGAGCAATTTGTTTTTTCTTTAATTCTCTAAATCTTTTTAAGAAAAAATAAGCTAAAACCACACATGCCCCAACAAATAAAAACCAAATTAAACTTTTTGCGAATTCCATAATTTCCTCCTAATAAAAAAGCCGTCCATCTAAGGACGACTTATCGCGATACCACCTTAGTTCATACATACGTATGCCCTCAAAACTTTAACGCAGTTATACGTGTTAAACTACTATCGTTCATCTAACATGCTCAAAGGCTACCTTCATTTCTGCCATCTCCCTATTTCCACCATCAAGGGTCTCTATTAGACTTATAAGAAATTACTCCTCCTCGTCATTGCATGTATCATTTTACCAAATTGCTTACTTATCGTCAATTCTAATCTTTTTATTTATTTCTTTAACAGCATTTAAATAATCTAAGAAGTAAGACATTTGAATAACATTATAAACCTCATCTTGACTTAATACCACTATTGGAACAATAGATAATAAACATTGAAGCAGTCTTATTTCACTGTCACATAACTCAACATGTTTTAAATAATGATCACAAAGGCAATCTTGATAATATAATAATTGAGGATGATTTTGATATAAGTGATACAAATCATAAACACAAAAATCAATTTTTAAATGATCTATTGAGATAAGCTTTCTTTCTTTAAAATAAACATGATCAAAATCAAAATGATTATAAGTCAAAGCAAGTCTTATTTCTTTTTTATTTTCGATTAGTTTACAGTATTGATCGAGATAAAAACAAGCATTTTTTAATGTTTCATCAATCCGATAATAATTCAATACAAGCATCCATCCTGAAGGAGAACGAAACTTTAATGTTTCAAACCGCTTCATTAAGTCTTGATAATAAATCATTCTTTCTTGGATGGTCTGCTTTAAATGTTGATATTGCTCTTTAAAAAAACAATCAGATACTTGATGATAAAAAAAAGAATGTTGATGTAGGTGGGCAAGACATTCAAAATAAAACTTTAATTTCATATCATCAACAATCCCACTATCTTCTTCCAAAGCTTTCATTACATAAAAATAGCGTTCTTTGTAAACTGTTAAATAATGATGTTGATGATTGATGATAACACTTACAAACTGTGGCAAACGTAACGCACACAATGAATGATAATGTTTTTCCAAATTTTGATTATCAACAAATTTTAAATAATACTTTCCCTGGTCCGTTTTTAATTTTAATACGCCATCATTAATTTTGATAAAACCAATAACATGAATAGAATAATAATCATGAATGGTCTTTTGTAATAACATAAGGTACGATGATAACCTGCCCAGGTTCAGGTAACACTCCTTGATTGTAAGTTCTAATCATTTCTTCATCTACTTGATATTTTGTTGCAATTTGACTATAGCTATCATTATCTCTTGCTACATATAAATAATAAATCCCCATATCTTCATGATTTTCTTTTTTTTCATCTCTTTTTTTAGTTTCATAAGTTGTTTGAACGGGTTCATCTTCTTTTTTGATATCTTCTACAGATTCCGCCTCTTGAGGTAACACCTCTTTTGTTTCTTGTTCTTTAATCGATCTTGATAATGCTTCGATTTCATCTAATGTTTCTTGATTTTGATCAACAATGTAACGATCTTCCCCTTGTTTAACACCATGGACACCTACTTCAATTTTGACCAATATATTTCCCTTATCAATGGTATACTGAAAATCTTCTACTTTTAGTTGAAAGTCTTGTTGATCAATGATCTTATCATAAGGAGCCATAATATCTAATTCTACACTTTCAACAAAAGTTTTTTCCTGATCACTTAAATAATCACCTTTAATCATGAGTTGTCCTAAAGCACGTACTCCAGCATTTTCTATTTTATAATTAATAGATTCATCTACTGTTAAACTCTTTAATTCTTTTAATCGATGTGATAAATCAATCCACTTTTCATAAATAATTTTTTGCATATTTACCCTCCTATTTTATTGTATGAATAAAATAGAAAGATATGAAAAAAGGTGATTAAATCACCTCGTCAAAATTAATATCACATAATTTATATATAGCTTGCCAAGCTTCATTAATACCTTTTTTCTTTAAACTTGAAAAACGAATAAATTGATCTTGAGGATCAAAATTTAATGTATCCTTGATTATCTTTTCATTTTTCTTTAAATCATTACGTTTTAACTTATCTTCTTTGGTAGCAACAACAATAACCGGCACATCGTAATGTTTAACAAATTCATACATCATCACATCATCCTTTGTTGGTTTATGACGATAATCTACCAATAAAATAAATCCTTTAAGAGTAGAACGATGCGTAATATATTCATCCATCGTTTTACCAAATTGTTTAGTTACATTGTTATTAACTTTAGCATAGCCATAACCAGGAACGTCTACAAAATAAAGGGCATCATTGACATTAAAGAAATTTAATGTCTTTGTTTTCCCTGGTGTTCCAGATACTTTTGCTAGTGCTTTACGATTTAACATTGTATTAATAAAACTACTCTTACCAACATTTGATCTACCTGCTAAGCACATTTCAGGAAAATCTTCACTTGGCCATTGACTTTTCCAAGCTGCTGATAAAACGTATTCTGCTTTTTTTATTTTTGCCATTTTTCTCACCAACCTTATTATAACAGTAAAAAACGAGAATCCAATATTCTCGTTATTTTACCATTGCATGTTCTAATACTGTATCAATATTATCAGCTAAAACAATTTCTAAATCTTTTTGAACTGATTCAGGAATTTCATCAATATCTTTTTCATTATCTTTTGGAATAATAATTTTCTTAATTCCCGAACGATGAGCTGAAATAGATTTTTCCTTTAAACCACCGATTGGAAGCACTTGACCACGTAAAGTAATTTCACCAGTCATGGCTACATCATCTCTTACTGGTTTATTCGTAAACGCTGAATAGATGGCTGTTGTTAAAGTAACCCCAGCAGATGGACCATCTTTCTTGATTGCTCCTTCAGGTACATGGATATGAATATCTTCCTTATCAAATGGAACATCACATAATCCATATTTTTCCTTATTGGCTTTCATATAGTCAAGAGCAATAGATGCTGATTCTTTCATAACATCACCTAATTGTCCAGTAATAATAAATTTACCACTACCTGCAAAATGATTAACTTCAATTGGTAAAATATCTCCACCAAATTGAGTATAAGCCATACCAGTAACAACACCAACTTGTGGTGATTGTAGTTTCTTAGTATGATCAAAAGGTGCTTTACCTAAAAATTCAACTAATTTATCACGATCTACCGTTACTGATTCTTGTTTATCTCTTAAAATAGCAAGAACAGTTTTACGACAAATTTTAGCTATATATCTTTCTAATTCACGAACACCCGCTTCACGTGTATAATGTTGAATCACTTCCATGATAACATCATCACTGATTGTAAGTTGTTCTAGTTTTAAAGCGTGTTGTTCAAGTTGTTTTTTAAGTAAATGTTCTTTAGCAATGATAAGTTTTTCTTGTTCAGTATAACTTGACACTTCAATAATTTCCATACGATCTCTAAGAGGTGCAGGAATAGAACCTAAATCATTTGCTGTCGCGATAAATAAGACATGTGATAAATCATATGGTTCTTCTAAATAATTATCTGAGAATTGACTATTTTGTTCTGGGTCTAAAACTTCAAGCATTGCACTTGTAGGATCCCCTTTATAATCACTAGACATTTTATCAATTTCATCAAGTAAGAATACAGGATTAATAACCCCAGCTTTTTTCATTCCTTGAATAATACGTCCTGGCATACTACCTAAATAAGTACGACGATGACCACGAACTTCTGATTCATCTTTGACACCACCAAGTGATGCCTTAACAAATTTACGGTCTAAAGCACGCGCAATACTTTTAGCGATACTTGTTTTACCAACCCCTGGAGGACCGGCTAAACAAATAATCGGTGCCTTAAGTGACTGTGTCATTTGTTTTACAGCTAAATGTTCAACAATTCTTTCTTTAACTTTCTTTAATCCATAATGATCAGCTTCTAAAATAGCTTCTATTTCTTTGATATCTTCACGATCTTTTGTTGTTTGATACCAAGGTGTTTTCATTACCCAATCAATATAAGTTCTCACAACATTTGCTTCTGATGAAGCAGCAGGCATTGTTTCAAATCTTCTTAATTCTTCTTCAATTTTATCTTTGATGTATTGAGGATAAGGATTATTTTCTAATTTTTCACGAATACCATCAGCATCATCTTCTTTAGGTACTGTATCACCTAATTCTTCTTTGATTGCTCTTAATTTTTCTCTTAAGTAATATTCACGTTGATTTTCATCAATACTTTCTCTTACTTTACGATTAATTGATTCTTCAATTTGGTTAATGACTTTTTCAGATTCAATCGAATTTAAAACTAATAACAATCTTTCATTAATACGATTTTCTTCTAAAATCTTTTGTTTTTTATCTAAGTCAATTGGTAAATATTGACCAATTGTATCAGCTAATAAACTTGCTGATGTACCATTAGATACAAGAGCTAGACTTTCAGCTGGAATATGAGGCATGTTACGTTTAGCTTGTTCAAAGTAAGACATTGTACTTCTTACTAGAGCGACTTCCTCATTAGCATCTCCTACTACGTCTTCCATAACTTCCACTTGAGACATAATAGTATTATTAGTATTTTCAAAACTTAATAGTTTTACTCTTTTTTCACCAATAACAGTTAATTTAATTGTACCTGCACTATCGCGTCGTACTTTTTTATCAATTTTACATAATGTTCCAATATGGTAAACATCATTAAAACCTGGGTGGTCTTCAACTGGATTGATTTGTGAAACAAAAACAATATTATTATCATATTCACTTCCTGCTAGCTCTAAAGCTTTTAAACTTAAAGGACGTCCAACATCTAAAGTCAAACGATTTCCAGGAAAGACAATCATCCCTCTTGTACATACGACAGGAAGATTTAATATTGTATTTTCATTCATCATAAAAAACCTCCTTTTTTACAAAAAGACGCTTAAGCGTCTTTAATTATTTTTTTAAGTTATCTTTTACTACGTTTAATGCTTTTCTTGTAAGTAAATCATTTTCAATGCTTGTCATATTATTTTCGAAGATTTTTTTAACGTCATCTAATTCTCTTTGATAATATTTAGCAATTTCTTCTAATTCTTTTTCTAATTCTTCATTTGAAACTTCAATTTTTTCAGCTTCAATAATTGCACCAAGAATTGCATTTAATTTAACACGATCTCTAGCTTGATCTTTAACATCTTCTTTAACATCTTCTTTACTTTTTCCAGTAAATTGTTGATATAAATCAAATGTCATTCCTTGTCTTTGTAAGTTTTGTTCAATTTCACGAAGCATTGCTTCACATTCTTGTTCAACTAAAGCATCGCTTTCTTCTACTTTAGATGAATCAATAATTGCTTTGAATAAATCTTCATTGAATTTATTTTCAACATCTTGTTGTTTTTGTTCTTTTAATTGTTTTTTGATATGTTCTTTTAATTGTTCTAATGTTTCAACACCATCAATATTAACGTCTTTAGCTAATTCATCATCAGCTTCAGGTAATGTTTTTTCTTTAATTTCATGAACAACAACTTTGAATGTTGCTTCTTTACCAGCTAAATCTTTAGCTTGATAATCTTCTGGGAAAGTAACTTGAATTTCTTTTTCTTTATCAACACCCATACCGATTAATTGATCTTCAAATCCAGGAATGAATGCTCCTGAACCGATTTCTAATGGATAGTTTTCACCTTTTCCACCTTCAAATGGTTTTCCATCTACAAAACCTTCAAAATCAATAACAGCAGTATCACCTTTTGCTACATTACCTTCTTTTACAGATAATTCAGCAAATTGTTGACGATAGTTTTCTACTTGTGCTTCAATATCTTTTTTAGCTACTGTTGCACGTCCTTTTTTAACTTCTAAACCTTTGTATTCTCCTAATTCTACTTCAGGTTTAACTGGACAACTAATTTTTACTTTTAATGTTTCTTCATTTACTTCTTCAATTGATAATTGAGGTTGAGCTACAGGTACAACTTCTGCTTTTGTAAGAATAGCAACATAATTTTTTTGTAAAATTTGATCAGTTGCTTCTTGTAAAATACTTGCTTTAGAAATTCTTGCTTTTACTAAAGCAGCAGGTGCTTTACCTGGTCTGAAACCATCAACTTTAACGCTTTTAGCTAATTTATTTGTTGCAGCTTCTTTTGCTTCATCCCATTCTTTTTTATTAAATGTTACTTTAATTTCTGTAACAGCATTTTCTAATCTTTTAGTACTTGTTCTCATAATATTCTCCTTATTTCGTGTCAACTAGCATTATATACTAACATTTTTTTAAATTCAACTATATTCATAAATTTTAATATTCAATTCCTTGAATTACTTTTAAAATACGATAAACGTCCTCTTTATCGCAATTATAGGCGAATTCAATATCTTCTATTTCAACATCTATATATTGTAATAAAGCTAAATGATAATGGATTGCTCCAGCAATAGGTCGATAATCTTGTTCATCTATATATTGAGGATAAACTTGATATAAATAGAAGTCTAAAAATTGTAAACATAATTGAAAAAGTGATGGATTTTCATCTTCTAATACTTGTGATAACAACTCACTTATTGTATAACTTGCTTCTTGTCCTAAAACATGAGGAGCAAAACTTGGATTGACATCATAACTAACATGATTTTTAACCAGTTCCATATCTTCATCGATTTCTTGATCAATCATGATTTCTACTAATAAACTTTTAGCAAAATCAGGCTTATCATTATTTTTTATAAACTGACGAATGGCAGGAAGCATTCTTCTTACATTCATGGCTTCAAGTTGTTCAATAGCCATATATAATAAATCTTCACTTATATCTTCTTTAATTAAGATGTTTTCTATCTCTTCTTCAGAAAAACTTGTATTTTTAATACCCATTCCTTGATTAGCTTCTTGTTTAGCTAACAACAATTCATCATAAGCTGTATTAAATACCGTTTCATATTGATAAGGAATATAAGGCATAGATAATTCTTCAACAATCATATTAATGGCTTCTTCATATTCTTCTAAATCTTTTAATATAGAAACATAGATAGCTACAACATCATAATAAGTCTCACTAGCTAACGCCTTTGCCTTCATGGCTTCCCTTTGAGCTTGTTTTAATTCTTGCATACCATATAAACAAACAAGACGAAGATAACGTACTTGTTCATCATCTAGATTATTAAGATAAGTGAGTGCTTCTTGATATTGACCAGCTTGTATTAATTCTTCAATCATTTTTCATCCTCTTCTTCTAATGTAAAATCATAATTCATTTCAGGTTGTTTTTCTTCTTGACTTTGTAATTCTTCAATAATTTTTGTATAAGCTTCAGGTTTACCTACCTTAGCAAAATCATCATCTTTTAATGGCATATTATCACCTCTTTTATTTACCTAATATATCATGCGCTATATCTTGATAAAATAGTTTTTTAATTTGTTTGAATGATTTTAAGTTTTGACCTTTAATCCACATTCCTTTTGCGACCACTGCTTCTAAATTCATATCTCTTGCTTCTAAATAATCGCATTGACCCATTAATGACTTACCTACTTCATAAATTGAAACATGGGATCCTTCAGACATAACTTGAGTTGAAAGAATAAGTAATTTTTCTCCTTCAGGGTAACTGTTTTGTTTTGTTACTAAAGCATCAAATAAATGTTTAGGAATTCCTCCTACACCAAAACCTTCAATAACAATAACATCATAATGATCATAAATAAAATCAAAAATATCAGGATGACTGCATGGTGTTAATTTTAATAAAAAAACACGATCAGACATCTTTGTTGTCATCTTTAAAGATTCTTGATAAGGAGCATGTTGTATGTATTCAATAACTTGATTGTTTCGTACAGTAGCAACATAAGGATAATTCACACTTGTAAATGCTTGGTATGAAAGTGAATTCACTTTTTTAGCTCTTGTCCCAGTGATAACTTTACCACCAAAAACAACCTTAATCCCTCTTGTCCCTTCATGCATCATATAATAAAAACTATCTCTTAAATTAATTAAAGCATCTGTTGAATCATATGATATTGGCTTTTGTGCCCCTGTTAAAACAATAGGTTTATTAGCATTTTGAATCATATAGCTTAATGCAGCCGAAGTATAAGCCATAGTATCCGTACCATGAAGAATTAAAAATCCATCGTACTTATCATAATTTTCCTGTATTGTTGAAACAAGTTTTTTATAAATCTCCACATTCATATTTGTACTATCAATTTGACATATACTTAAAATATCTACATGACATAATCCTGCAATATCAGGAATATACGATAAAAGTTCTTCACCTGTCATTTGAGGAATTAAACCAGCTTTATTTTCTACTGAAGCGATTGTTCCCCCTGTTGTCATTACTAAAAATGTTTTCATATCTTTCCATCCTTTATAAGTTCACTTTATTATAGAGTAAATGAATCATAAAAGTAAAGCCTGTACATATGATTTAATAGGTGAAGCTTATGAATCATAAATACATGAAAAACATTGCAACCCTTGCTTTATGTTTACTTTTTGTTTTTGCTTACTATCAAGTTGATTTTCAAAAGACACAATCAAAACAAAAATCAGTTACCTCAAATTATCATACTATTGTTTTTAAAGACCAAAGTGATACTTTAATTCCTGTCACTGTTAATTTAAAATGTGCCAACGAACCCGAAAACAACTATCGAGAAATGATTGAAACCATGAAATCATCAGATTATCAACATTTAGGCTTATACCCTATTCTTTCATCACAACTAGAATTACGCAATCTCATCATCGAAAAAACAGCACTTACATTTGACTTTTCTAATCATTTAAAAGTATCTAACAATCAAGAAGCTTTAGATATCTTTGAAGCCTTAAGTTATACTTTTTGTCATAATACGATTAATAAAATTAACCTTCAAATAGATGGCAAACCTATTTCTTATTTAAAAAACAGTACTATCAATACGAACTGTATCACACAAAATTTAGGTATTAATAATTTTCAATCATCATCAAATCATCTTTATCAAACATCTTCTGTTTTAGTCTACAATCCAAAAACCATTGCCGGTCATACCTATTACGTTCCTACATCTACTCGTATTCAAAACAGTCATAACGATATATCACAAGAAGTCTCTTTATTGCTAGATCAAATTAACTATTCAACCAAAATAAAAACTAATGAACCATGTTCATTTGATCAAGGCATTCTTTCTGTTCATTTAGATGATAGTGTCTTACAAGATAGTGAAACTATTGACCAACATCTCTATTTACAACTCACTAAATCACTTCAAAGTCTTCCAGGTGTTAAACAAGTTGACCTCTATATTCATGATCAACTCATTGAAGAAAATAAAAAAGTCGATCATTTAATTGATAATCGTATTAAATTATAACTTACAAGCAAAAAAATATTTGTTATAATATGGCTGGTGATAAAAATGAAGAAAATCGTTGTTATGTCAGACAGCCATGGATTTCATCAAATGATAGATGAAGTTAAAAAACGAGAAAAAGATGCTGATTTTTACGTTCATTGTGGTGATAGCGAAGCTGAAGATGAACGAATGAAAGGATGGCTATGTGTAAGAGGAAATAATGATTGGTATAGTCATTTCCCTGAACATATCATCTTTCAGGCAGAAAAATTAAGATTTTATGTATGTCATGGTCATCGTTTTGGCTACTTTAATCGTGGTAACGCTATGTTACAAACATTGAAAGAAAATAATTGTGATGTTTTACTATCAGGACACACACATGTTCCTCAATGTGATGAAGTCAATCATTTCTATTTCATTAATCCTGGTTCTACAACGCTACCTAGAGGTGGCAGCGAACGTAGTTATTGTGTTATTATGGTTGATGGAGATCAAATTGATGTCACGTTTAAAACATTAAATTAAAAAAATGCTTGATACTTCTTTAATAATATGCTATTCTATTAAAGCAGTTGATAAGCAAGTGTCTACGTAGCTCAGCTGGATAGAGCACACGCCTTCTAAGCGTGCGGTCAGGGGTTCGAATCCCTTCGTGGACGCCATTTGTAAGTTAAGTCTTGATTATTCAAGACTTTTTTATTTTATAAAGATCATACAAATTTATATAAATAAAAACTGATAACAAATAAGAATACACAATGTTATCATTTTTTTCTTTTTAAGAATTACGTCTTCTCCTTACGATAATCAATATAATAAAAAAACATATTAAAAGTTTCATAATAATTACCTCTATCCATATTCTAACAAAAATTTTTTAAACGGCAAAATACCCATTAAATAAAATTAGCTAATATTCTTTATTTAATATCTTTGCTTATAATTTTTTGATAAGTTCTAACTAAAAAAACACCAACATCGCTTCCTCATTTTTTATCTCTACCTACACAAAAATAGGAGTGCCACCCCCGCCGACACAATATTTCAGTGTTTAAAGGGCGAAGGAGCACTCCTATAGAAATATTATAGGAAAAATAATAAAGTAATTCAATAGAAAATCTATAGAGTAACAAAACCAAAGTTAGCACCAGTATTTGTACCTTGTAGTCTTATTCTAGCAAAAATCCATATGGTAACAAAACAAACTTACTCCTTAACTGGAATCAAGTAATGTCTTATTCTAGCAAAAATCCATATAATAACAAAACCCACCTTTTATTTTTAGCAAAAATGCATTTGTCTTATT
>NZ_QRQB01000050.1:0-1766 GCF_003475785.1 Coprobacillus sp. AF33-1AC
GGGTAACCAAATAATTTAGGGGGAAAGCCAAATTATTTAGGGGACAACTTTAGGGGTTTTAAGAAAACCCTGTTGAAAGTTAGGGGGCACTTTAGGGGGCAACCTAAAAATCTCATAGAAAATAAGTTTAAAGGAACAATCAAATAGGTTGTTCCTTTCATTTTTGCCTAGATACATTTAATAAGTTATTTTTTAAATTTATACACTTCTTTTTTTGATTTAGGAGTGGCTAAAATAGGTTCTTTTTTCCTGTTAGCCCAAATTAATCTACTTCTTGCATATTCAAAATTGCTTAGTCCTCTTGAATTTCTTTTGAAATCTTTAGGAGTTCTATTATATCCTTCTATAGGTCCATTAGAGAGTCTTCTTTCATTTCCGTTACTATCAGTTATATAAATAAACGAATTGATAATTTCCCGTTTATGTTTTTTTAATAATTCAGAAAACTCTTTAAACATAGTTAATGTTGAATGAGAATAACAATCAATAATATTGCTTAAAAGATTATCTATTTTTTTTAGATCTTTTTCTTTGGTTTTATTAAATTCAATATATTTTTCTTTGAGACGTCTGATTTGTATAAGGTTATCATCCAATTGGAAAAACATTTTTTCATAGTCATAAGTATTTAAATAAGCTTTTAATTTGTGGTTGTATCTAACATTACTCTGATAGTCTATGTTTTCTACATTTTGTAATATCAGCCATTTAAAATTATTGAGCAGATAAACTTCTTTAGATGTTGGCATATTTTTAAAATCTATAGGTTTATTATTTTTTATACAAGTTTCTTCGTAAATTTTTTTATCTCTTACTTGAAATTTCTTTTTTTGGTCATTGATATAGTTATTTATCTTTCTTATGATCCAAGAAACGACGTGAAAGCTGTCAATAATAGCAATACTGTTAGGAAAGTAGCGTTTCGTATAGTTGATATAGGGATTGTACATGTCACAGATAAGGTATTTAACGTTTTTCCGTTCTTCCAATGGAATAGATAAAAAGTAAGCATTGGTTGTTTCTTCCCATCTGTTAGGGAGAATATCAATCGTTTCTAAAGAATCAAAATCCATGATAACCAATGCATAACGATGTTTATAGTCGATATCTAAAAATACTTCGTCGACAGAAATTATTTCAGTTAAAGGAAGACGTTTTATATTCAAATATTGGAGAAAAATATAATGTACGGAAGTATCGGAAATATTATATTTTCTAGCAACATCTGCGGTAGTAATATGTATATTCTTCATTTCGTTAAGAATCATATAGGGCGTAATATTAGATGACTGTTTATATTTACTGATAAAGTTAAACTGATCATTGAAGTAAAGATTACATTGAGGATTGGTACATCTCCATTTTCTTTGAGTTACAATAAGTTTTAATTGATAGCCATCTTGTAGGATAGGGTGATTTATTTTTCTAATGTATTTTCCTTTTGAATGCATTCTAGAAGAACAGGCAGGACAATATTCGACTTTGAGAGTTTTTTCTAAATAAATTTCTTTAGTATTTCCATCAATTAAAATCTTAGAGATAATAATGTCTTTATCTTCAATGTTTAAAAATTTCATGATATCATTATTCATATAGTTCCTTTCATAGTATCTAGACAATATCAATGATAAATGAACTATAAAAAGAAACAACAGCCAGAATTCTAGCTGTTGTTTTTCAATGGCAATTATTAGAAGTTTATCCCCCTAAAGTTGTCCCCTAAAGTAGACCCCCAAAGTTGAACCCCCTAAATTATTTGAATAGCC
>NZ_QRQB01000051.1:0-501 GCF_003475785.1 Coprobacillus sp. AF33-1AC
CAGACTGTTGACAAATTGACTATCGACAGTCTTTTTAAAATTTGTTAGAATATGAAAGGCAGAAATGTACTTCGTAAACCCAAAATTGTTGACATTTCTGCCTTTTATTGTGTCTAAAATGATATAATTATAGTGGGTTTACGGAGGATATCACAATGGCAATGACAAACAGAAACAATGCAAAATTAGATTGCATGATTTACTACACATTAAATGAATTAGTACCACAGGATCATTTGGTTCGTAAGATTGAGGAAGCTCTTGATTTTCGGTTTATCTATCCGAAAGTTCAGCATCTTTACAGTCGTCAAGGAAGACCGAGTATCGATCCTGTGGTTCTTTTTAAAATGCTCATCATAAATATCGTGTTTGGAATCAATTCTATGCGCAAGACATGTCAGGAGATCGAAGTCAATCTGGCATATCGCTGGTTTCTTGGATTGAGTATCGATGAGAAGATTCCAAACTTTTCTACATGGTCTCAGAACTATATTCGCAGAT
>NZ_QRQB01000051.1:511-1650 GCF_003475785.1 Coprobacillus sp. AF33-1AC
TCCAAACTTTTCTACATGGTCTCAGAACTATATTCGCAGATATAAGGATTCAACTATTTTTCAGGAAATCTTTATGGAAATTCTGGAACAGGCTGTTGCGTACGGTTTTGTTGATTTTACAACAGTATTTGGAGACAGCACACATCAGAGGGCAAATGCCAATAAAAGAAAAAGTGAAAAAAAAGAAGTAGAGATCATCAAAAAGAAATACGAAGATGATCTGTTGACTGAAATCAACGAAGATAGAGAATACATAGGCAAGGCCCCATTCGATGCAATGGTGCATACAGAATATGTACATGATGAAGAAACAGGTAAAGAAGTAAAAAAGACTTCAACTAAAATAATTACAGAGAGCACTATAGATCCAGAAAGTGGCTGCTTCCATAAAGGTGAGAAGGAAAAATGTTTTGCGTACTCGCATCAAACATTCTGTGATAAGAACTCGTTCGTACTGGCAGTTACAACAGTACCTGGAAATGTACATGACAGTGTTAGTTTTTTTGATGTCTATGAAGAATTGAACAATGGGAAATATGGATACCTAATTAAGAATGTATCGTTAGATGCTGGATATATGACACCCGCAATATGTAGAACTATTGTACAAAACCATCAAATTCCTTATATGCCATATAAAAGACCAATGACGAAAAAAGGGTTCTTCAAAAAATACGAATATGTCTATGATGAAGAATATGACTGTTATCTATGTCCAAATGATAAGCTTCTTATGTATACAACAACTACAAGAAATGGCTACAGACAATATAAATCCAATCCAAAAGACTGCAAAGATTGTCCTCTTAGAAATAAATGTACAAAGAGTAAAAATATGACAAAAGTTATTGAACGTCATCTATGGGAAGAATTTAGAGAATATGCCGATGAGATCCGTCATACTATGGAATGGAAAGAAATCTATCCAAAGAGAAAAGAAACCATTGAACGAGTATTTGCAGACTGTAAGGAAAACAATGGACTACGCTTTACAAGATTGAAAGGCTTGAAGAAAAACCAACAGAATGCTTGGTTGATTTTTGCGTGCCATAATTTGAAGAAAATGTCCCTTTGGAGAGGGAAATATAGAAGAAAATCCTCAAAATCTTCTGTATATTCTTCAAAATATAGAAAAAAAG
>NZ_QRQB01000052.1:0-389 GCF_003475785.1 Coprobacillus sp. AF33-1AC
CTTGTATGATATAAACGTACCTTGCCAGTACATAAATATCACTTTATCCTTTCTAACCTTTTATTTAGAATATTAGTAGATAAACCTTAGTTCTCTTACATGTATTGTAGTTAATCTACTTTAAGGAGAGTGAGTCTATGGCCCTTACTAAATTCGTTTATAGTTGGATGAGCCACTTAAAGTGTGTTCTTATGTCTTACAAGAATACGATTAGATCGCCATAGAAATCTGACAAGGTTTTCTAGAAAGGCGGTCTTTTTTATGACACATTTTGTTGGCATTGACGTTGCCAAATTTGAACACGTCGCTTCTGTTTTTAACTCAGTTATTGGTGAACTGGTTATTGACTCACTTCGATAATAATGTCAAAGGTTTTAATTCATTATTAT
>NZ_QRQB01000052.1:399-1580 GCF_003475785.1 Coprobacillus sp. AF33-1AC
TCACTTCGATAATAATGTCAAAGGTTTTAATTCATTATTATCTCATATTTCTAAACTTGATGACTGTGTAGTAGGTTTTGAATCTACTGCCCATTATCATCAAAGCTTATTTAACTTTTTAACTGAAAAGGATTTTCAATGTTACTTACTTAATCCTATTCAAACATCTAGATTCAGAAAGATATCTATTCGCGATGCTAAGAATGATAATATCGATTCTAAATCTATCGCTCGTTTCTTAATGATTTCATACCATGACTTGATACAAGAAGAATTCTACATTAATGATTTGAAAGAACTGTGCAGCCAACGTGACAGTTTAATATCAGAATCTTCCAGACTAAAAATTAAACTTTTAACTTATTTGGATCGCGTATTCCCTGAATTGGAATCTGTTATTTCTAAATCAAGTATCCATTCTAAAGCTATTAGAGCTATATTAAAGGTATATCCTACTGCCAGTCGCATATCTAAAGTTAGAATTGATCATCTTATAAAAATAGCTTCTGATGCTTCTGGCAAAAAATTCAACAGTGATAAAATCATTAAAATGAAAGAAACTTCTAAATCATCTATTGGATTTGATTCATCTGCATTGGCTTTAAAAATCAAACAAACTATCGAAACACTAGAACATTTAAAAAAGCAGATAGATGAGGTCAATAGTGAAATTGAAAATCACCCCATCCCTCGTCAATCCCCATTGCACAAAATCGATGGTTTGAATTCTATAGAACTGCCTACATCATGTCTGCCATTATCAATATATCACGTTTTGACTCTATTAAAAAGGTTGTAGCTTATGCAGGATTAGATCCTGTGGTCAGACAATCCGGCACCTTTATGGCATCTAAAACCAGAATGAGTAAAAGAGGAAACAAAATGCTTCGCTATGCATTGATATGGGCAGCCAATAATGTACGACTTCATAATAAGAATCTAAATACCTACTATTTAAAGAAACGGGCACAAGGTAAATCACATTACAATGCTCTTGGACACTGTGCAGTTAAACTGATTCGATATATTTGGTTTGTATTGCATAATCCTGATAAAGAATTTATAAACTAATATCTTTACAATCGAATATTTACCTGTGTTTTAAAAAAATAATTTTTTAGACACTTTTTTGTGTGCCTGAAATTATCAATAAGAAAATTATGTTTTTTCTATTGATTTTT
>NZ_QRQB01000053.1:0-1528 GCF_003475785.1 Coprobacillus sp. AF33-1AC
TTTATTGTGAACCCCAAAAGTTGGACTTAAATTTTAAATCGATTATAAGGCTTGATCTCTTGCTTGTAAAGGAGTCAGGCCTTTTAATTTTACTTTTATACGTTTCTCATTGTAATATTTGATATATTCGTCCATAGCTAATTCTAGCTGTTCCAATGTTTCGTATTCATATTCATGTCCATAAAACATCTCATTCTTCATTTTCCCAAAGAAGTTCTCCATTACACAATTGTCCAAACAGTTTCCTTTTCTTGACATGGACTGAATAATGTCATGTTCTTTAAGTGCTTTATGGTATGCCTCCATTTGATATTGCCATCCCTGATCACTATGAAAAATCAAATCTTTAAGATTATCGTATTTTGAAAAGGCTATATTGAGCATATCTGTAGTTTGTTTGAAATTAGGAGACTTTGAAATTATGTAAGACACAATTTCATCATTATACATATCTAGAATCGGTGAAAGATATAATTTACCAGCTGCTATACGAAACTCAGATACATCTGTTGTCCATTTTTGATTACATGCAGTTGTAGAAAAATCTCTTTTGTATGTTGTTTTATGATTCTTTTCATCTAATTCTTTAACTAGTAGTAAATTCTTAACTGTTCCATTCATATCACCTTTATAAGATTTATATTTGGCTTTTGGTGTAATTCCAAACAATCCAAGCACCTTCATTAATCGTTTTACTTTCTTATGATTTACGATAAAACCTTGATTTCTTAGTTCAAGAGTAATGCGCCTATAACCGTATCTTCCTTTATTTTTGTTGAATATTTCAGTGATTTTAGCTTTTAATTCTGCATTCTTGTCACTAGAAGCTATAGATTTAATATTGTAAAAATAGGTAGATCTTGATATCTGTAATACATTTAAAAGCATTGATAATGGATATGTCTGCCTTAGTTCCTTGATTACTTCTGTTTTTTCTTTATTTGTTGCGTGTTCCTTTGTAGAACCAAGGCTCTCAATTTTTTTAATGCATCCACCTCACACTGTAGTTTATAGTTTTCCTTCTTCAACTGTTCAATAACAGTATCCTTATCATTAATATCTAATGTTTTATTTTCTTCTTTTTTCATAGACGTTGGTCTTCCTTTCGGTTTATTGACCAATCCATCATATCCTAATTTTTCATAATTGTTAAGCCATGAAATAATTTGTGATTTACTAATATCGTATTCGATAATTAATGAGGTCTTAGATTCACCATTCAAAGCACGAGTGATAACTTCAAGTTTGAATTCGGGTGAATAAGTTCTGTTCTTATTTTTTTTGATCGATTCTTCCCCATGAATGTGGTATTTACGGATAATAATATTAATAGTGCTATTTGATACATTAAATTTTTTAGCTATTATTTGACATCCAAGTCGTTCATCTTCATAGAGTCGTACAATTTCTTTTTTGTCTTCATAAGTTAATTTTGCCATATTAAAAGAACCCTCCTTGCTGGCATGAATTTCAGATAATAATCGTTACTATCTGAAATTCATCTGTCCAACAAATTGGGTTCAGTTCA
>NZ_QRQB01000054.1:0-1506 GCF_003475785.1 Coprobacillus sp. AF33-1AC
TTCTATATCTGTATCTTTTAATACAATTTTTACTTCGGTTTCGTTTTTATTAACTTCTGTCTTTAAACTTCCTAATTGAACTCCCACAGTTGCTGTTTGATTATTATCATTAGATCCTACAAATATGCCACTTTTTAATGTAGCATACCCTGCATAGCTATAATTTCCTATATCCCCTTTATGATTTTTTACATCTACTATAACACTGTAGCGTCCTTCTTTCTCTTTTTTTGCTACATACCATATAATGTCATCTTGACCATTCTTATCGCTCCATACTGGTACTTCTAATTTTTCTATTGAATTTGCACCATTTGCAATATCCAAATTTATTTTAAATCTTCCTTTTCCAATATTTTGAGCACTCATTTTGATATCTGGTCTTGCTATCTCAAATGTTGTATTTGTTAGATATACATAATTTCCTTCATTATCTATCATATAACAGTGCACCTGATATCTTCCTGTTGTCTTATGATTCTTTATACTGACGTTAGATATGTAATCTTCTCCTTCTTTTTCTGCTGTATACCATCTTAAATCATCTTGTCCCCCTTCTTCACTCCATACAGCATATTCGATGTTCTTTCCAATACATTCTATATCTGTATCTTTTAATACAATTTTTACTTCGGTTTCGTTTTTATTAACTTCTGTCTTTAAACTTCCTAATTGAACTCCCACAGTTGCTGTTTGATTATTATCATTAGATCCTACAAATATGCCACTTTTTAATGTAGCATACCCTGCATAGCTATAATTTCCTATATCCCCTTTATGATTTTTTACATCTACTATAACACTGTAGCGTCCTTCTTTCTCTTTTTTTGCTACATACCATATAATGTCATCTTGACCATTCTTATCGCTCCATACTGGTACTTCTAATTTTTCTATTGAATTTGCACCATTTGCAATATCCAAATTTATTTTAAATCTTCCTTTTCCAATATTTTGAGCACTCATTTTGATATCTGGTCTTGCTATCTCAAATGTTGTATTTGTTAGATATACATAATTTCCTTCATTATCTATCATATAACAGTGCACCTGATATCTTCCTGTTGTCTTATGATTCTTTATACTGACGTTAGATATGTAATCTTCTCCTTCTTTTCCTGCTGTATACCACCTTAAATCATCTTGTCCTCCTTCTTCACTCCATACAGCATATTTGATGTTCTTTCCAATACATTCTATATCTGTATCTTTTAATACAATTTTTACTTCGGTTTCGTTTTCACCAACATCTGTCTTTAAACTTCCTAATTGAATTCCTACAGTTGCTGTTTGATTATTATCATTAGATCCTACAAATATGCCACTTTTTAATGTAGCATACCCTGCATAACTATAATTCCCTATATCTCCTTTATGATTTTTTACATCTACTGTAACACTGTAGTGTCCTTCTTCCTCTTTTTTAGCTCTATACCATATAATATCATCTTGTCCATTTTTATCGCTCCATACTGGTACTTCTAATTTTTCTATTGAATTTGCACC
>NZ_QRQB01000055.1:0-1183 GCF_003475785.1 Coprobacillus sp. AF33-1AC
GGCGCTTTAAATAATCGAGTGCTTTTATGAAAATCGCTATAAAATATTAAGGGGAATTCTGATGATAAAATAGAATTCCCTTTAAAATATTCGTTGCTTTTTAGGAGGATACTAAGGATGATGTCTAGTTCCGGTATTCCTCCTTTTATTATTTAATTTTTTTATAATGTCCTCTAGGTTCACATGAACGTTTAATACTGTCTTCATGTTCTTTTGTAGAATATGTTTCATATTTATTTTGAGAATATAATATTCTGTTTCTTGCGCGTTGGAAATTAGTCATGCCATTTGCGTTAAATAAAATCTTTTTAATATAATTATTTTTACCTTCACATGGTCCATTAGAAATACGTCTGCCATTAACCCATATAAATGAGTTTAGTATTTCTTCTTTCCAGTGACTAAGGGTTTCTGCAACACATATGCTTTCTTCAACCTGAGTATGCTTAAATCTTTTGATTACATCGTTTAATTCTTTTCTTTTGTCAGTATCATTAACTTCATCTTTTGTAACCTGATCAAAAATAAGATATTCTTCTTTTGCACTATAGGCTTGTTTAAGTTCATCATCAAAACTTAACAATTTTTCTAGAATCATATTTTCAGTTACATGATATCCTAATATTTTGTCATGTTTGAATACTTCACAATCTACATCATTTCTAGATTTAAGTAATATTTTGTATCTATGTTTTAATAGTCTGTATTCTATGGATTTTTTGTTTTTCTCATATTTACGCATAATTCTTTTTCGAGTATGATTTAATTGATCATTTATTAATCGAATCACATGAAAATGATCAATAAGTAAGGTCGAATGAGGAAAATATGTTTTTAGTAATGGCTTGAAAATGAAGCTCATATCCGTACATATGTATTCGACCTTTTTTCTTTCCTCCAAACTGATTTTAAAGAAATAATCCGACATAATATCATGAGTTCTCGATTCAACAATATCAATGATTAAGTTGTTTTCAAAATTCATAAGAATAGCAGGATACTTGTATTTAGCACGCCTAGAAAAATGAAACTCATCAATCAATAGTACTTTTGGAAGAGAATGCCTTTTGATTCTAACGAAAGCATCAAATATATCTACTACTCTGGTAACAGAAATGCCATACATTCTAGCTATTGAAGCATAAGTAGCATTATATGGCTTCAATTTATTTAAAATAGAAAT
>NZ_QRQB01000055.1:1193-1457 GCF_003475785.1 Coprobacillus sp. AF33-1AC
TAAGTAGCATTATATGGCTTCAATTTATTTAAAATAGAAATAATAGCGATTCTAGTAAATGACCAGTCATCAAAAGCAACAGGATTTATATCAGAAAAAGAAAGATTACAGTCCAAGCATTTGTAACGCTTAACAAAGGTAATCATTTTTACAGGTTTATCGTTAATAGGTGTAGAAACCAAAGTTCTCTTTTTGTTTCCCTTACTGATGAAATGAATGCTGCCACAGTTAGGACAACATTTTCAAGACGGTTTGAAACAAATA
>NZ_QRQB01000056.1:0-480 GCF_003475785.1 Coprobacillus sp. AF33-1AC
TGGATAGGTTACACTTTATTGGACAATTCTAAAGAGAACTGTTTATAATAAATAAAAATGAAATGAGGTAACCAAAATGGCAAGAGAAAGAAGAAATTACAGTGATGAATTTAAAAAGAAAATTGTTGAATTGTATAATAGTGGAAAACCAAGAGCTGAACTTGTAAGAGAGTATGAATTAACACCATCAGCTTTATCATCATGGATTAATAAATACAATAATTCAGGTTCGTTTAAAGCAGAAGATAACAGAACCCCTGAAGAAAATGAATTAATCAAACTTCGTAAAGAAAATCAACGATTAAAAATGGAAAATGATATTTTAAAGCAAGCAGCGCTGATTATGGGACGAAAATAAATGTTATTTTATCCAATTCGTATAAATATCCAATCAGCGCGATGTGTAAATTACTCAATATTTCAAGATCATCTTTATATTACGCTAAAAATAAACCTGCAAAAAAATATAACGCAGAAGAA
>NZ_QRQB01000056.1:521-1268 GCF_003475785.1 Coprobacillus sp. AF33-1AC
AGAAGAAAAACTAACTCAACATATTAAAGAAATATTTAAAAATAGTCGTAATAACTATGGATCTAGAAAAATCAAAGTTGAATTGAAGAAAAAGGGTATTATAGCCAGTAAGCGACGAATTAGACGTATCATGAAGGAAAATGGCCTTGTATCAACGTACACAGTCAAACAATATAAAGTGCATAAACAGACATGCAATAACGATAAAATAGATAACAAGTTAAAACGAAATTTCAATCAAGAAGAAAGAATGAAAGTAATTGTAAGTGATTTAACTTATGTCAATGTTGCAGGAAAATGGAATTACATATGTTTAATGTTAGATCTATATAACAGGGAAATTGTAGGCTATGCAGCAGGGAAACATAAGGATGCTGGTTTGGTTAGAAAAGCAATAACTACAATAAAATATGATTTAAATAAAATTGAAATATTTCATACAGACAGAGGAAATGAATTTAAAAATAATATTATAGATGAAGTACTAGATACTTTTAAAATAGATAGGTCACTTAGTGCAAAAGGATGTCCATATGATAATGCAGTAGCAGAAGCAACCTATAAGATAATAAAAACAGAATTTGCATTTAATAGAATATTTGATGATTTTGAAGAATTAGAAATAGAATTGTTTGATTATGTAAATTGGTATAACAATATTAGAATTCATGGTTCACTAGGATATAAGACACCTATTGAATATCGTGCGTTCTCATAAAAAGTGTCCAAAAAAGTGTTGACAATCCA